>DTSE01000161.1 GCA_012965515.1 Candidatus Melainabacteria bacterium
TTCAAACCCCTTAAAGCATAATCTCTCAGTTTTTCAAAATTATCCCCTTCCAGAGGGAATTCAGCGGTGCTTAAGTCCAATCCTGTTTGGAATTCGTTGCCTCGGCCGCTCGGGAACCACATTTTTCCCCAATCTTCTTTGAGCAGTTCGAAAATTCGGGCGACCGTATCGCTCGACTCCCCGGCAAGCACAATCACAAACTTGCCGCCTTCCAGACGCCCGCGCAAGTCTTCGGCTCGCAGGCGCTCCCTCAAAAGTTCACCCAGCTTACCGACAACATGTTCAGCCGAGAAAGCTCCGTGGAGTGTATCAAGTTGTTCGTAATCAACAATTGAAATGACGGCGAGCGACAGATTTTGTGATTGTTGGCTGCAGAGATTTATCAGTTGCTCGCTTTCGGTTTTCAGCGCGGGCGCGGTTAGGAGCTTGCTTTGCGGATCGATGCGAGTAGAAACCTCGCTCAATGTTTTCGACAAATGTGCTTTGACTCTCGAGAGCAATTCATCCACTAGAACAGGCTTGCTGAGGAAGTCTGTTCCACCTGCTGTAAACGCGGCGCGTTTGCCCTCCGCATCGCTCTTCGAGGTGAGGAAAATCACCGGTACATGTTTCCACTCGTCATGCGACTTCAGCAGTCTGCAAACTTCATAGCCCGTCAGCCCGGGCATGATTACGTCGAGCAAAACGAGGTCAGGTTGAAACTCATGAATTACATCAAGAATTACAATTGGCTCGTTGAGCGAGCGCACCTTGATGCCGGCAGGAATCAATACAGATTCTACGAAACCGGAGAGGAGCGGATCGTCGTCAACGCACAAGACCCGTGGTCTGCGCATTTGACCAGCCACAGTCATAATTTGCATTGCCTCAGTCAAGCTTCCGCGAGTCACGTCACCATCGAGTAGAGCGGAGGCGCCACCATATACGATTTCAGCTTGTGTGAAACTCTCCTCTTTCGAATTCACAAAACAAAGAGGAATAATTCGCTTTGCGGCCTGGCGGAGTTCACGCGCAAGCTGAAAGCGACCGGGTGTGGTGTCTAGTTGTAAGTCGATCAATGCAGAATCGTATTCTTGTTTGCCGAATTTTACGATTGCGCCGACCGAACTGCCAACCATATCGAGTTCGCAATCGGCGTCTTGAGCAGCACCCTTGAGAGGTCCTGGATAAGCGCCTTCCGGCGTAACTGCCAGGCAGGAGATTGACGGCAGTTTATGCGCTTCGAGAGCACTGCCTTGCTCGCGCGCAATAGCGTCAACAATCTGAGTGCCTTCAACGACACAACGAATAACTTCCGCCCAGATAACTTCCTGTTCCGTGTCGCTGTGGGGGTCTACAGTGATTAGGAAATCTTCTATGCGTTCGGCGAATTGACCGATTTTGGTAAACCCGTATGAGCCTGCAGTGCCTTTTATTTTGTGAGCAACGGCCATGGCGTCCTGCAGCAAGCGGAGATTTCTTGGGTTTTCTCTCGCCTTCTTGACCGACGTGGTGATTTCTCCCCAGGCGTCAGGCAGGGTCTTGATGAATGTTTCTCTAGCTTTCTTAATCGCATTTTGCGTTTCGATGCGGCGCTTCAGTTTTTTCAACCGCTCTACTTCTTCAGGATAAGTGCTCTCGTCCGCCAGCATCTTCTCGATTTGCTCGAGCGATTCTTCTACCTGAGCAGAGTCCAGAACAGGTTGGACTTTGAAGTTGCCGGTGTCTTCTTCCGTGACTTTCGGAATGGAGTTACCGGGCGGCGGAATGATGTTTTCCAGCGTATGGAGAAACAGTTCGGGAACGATCGGCTTCTGAATCACCTGTGAAACTTTGAGGATGTTTCTCAGCCAATTGAAGGTCTTTTGATCGCACCAGTTGCCCGTGCACAGAATAATAGGAAGAGTGTCGTCCTGCTCACGGACCTTGCTGATCCAGGTCATACCATCTACTTCCGGCAACCTGTAATCGACAATCGCCAACCCCGGTCTCTTTGCTTCCAGTGACGCTGTCGCCTCTTTCGCGCTGCGCGCGAGAACGACTTCGTAGCCCCTGCTTTTCAACAGGTCACCAACCAGATCGCGAAATCCCTTGTCATCGTCGATAACGAGAATGTATGTATTTTGCTCAGACATGTTTCGCCCCGGAGTGGTTAACTGACGGCTGTTTTCAGCATTTTGAAGGACCAAGACTTGTCGAATTGGTTCCCTATTCTACTAACTGTGATCTCTACTTCCCACCTAATTTAAGGTCGCGCTGAAAATCGTTATCCGAAATCTGCTCCAAGTAATTCGCTTTTGTCGAATAGACGATTGAGGTGTCGCCGTTGACGTTCAGCGTGGCTCGCATTTCCTCTGCTTCTTCCAATCGATGAGACAGCTCGGGAGTGGGGTTGCCTAGCGCGTTTTCAAACTCGCGGATGCGCTGGTTCTTTTTCTTGACCATGCGATTTTTCTCAAATGTGTACAACAGTCTGAGCGCGGGAATTGTGAGGAAAAGCAACGCGTAGAAGCAGAGGAAGAGGAAGAAATACCCCGCGGAATTCAGATGAGCCGGGCGCACCAGGAATATGCACGCCGTCAGTGCCATGATGAAATTGAGCGCTCCCATGCCCATGACCTTTTTTAGTTCTTCTTTCTTCAAGTTGGAAAAGGTCCAAGTTTTGTGCTCCAAAAGTGGCGGCAGCAGAGCGTAAGAAGTCACTTCGCTTCTTTTTTGCATATCGGGAAAAACATAGACAATGCTGCCTGTGCTAGTCACTTGCGGCATACCATTGAACTTTGCCAGAATCGCGAAAAGTGTTTGTTCATCCTCCGGCTCTTCGCCTGTGTAAGGGCTCAAGTGTTCCGGTAAAACAACGCCTTCGTTGAGCCGAATCACCTGTGCCAGCAGTTTCCACTTCTCCTGTTCGAGATCTTTGTTGGGGTCGCCCTCTCCGAAAAGAAACGAGAAACAATCGAGAAGAAATCCTTGTCTGGCACCGCCACTGGTGCTGCCAGGTTTCAGTTTCTCTCTGCCCCAATGTACCAGATCTTTCAGTGCCAAACGTTGAACAAGACCAAAGAAGTCTCTCCACATGCCGGACACAGACTCTGTGGAGCCAGAAACGCCTGCCAGCAGCGTTTGAATTATGAGGGCTATTCCGAAGAGACAGATCAGTGAGAAGAGCAGGGTCAGCCCGAAAGATAGACGAAAGAGAAATGTCGCAACTTTGAAAGTTCCACTGCCGATTTGATTGAGTACGCGATTGATGCCGTGTCTGAAATAGGTGTACGAATAATGCTCGCCAAAGCAGTAGTAAATCTCGCCATCCTGCGCCACCTCGAGATTGGCGTCAGTATCGGATGCAATCAGGTTTAGCTCGCTCGATACGTCACTGAGCGGCATCCCTGTCTTCGCCACCACATCCGCTACCGTGACCCGCTTTCCCAGGTCATTAATGGCGTGGATGATCTTGGAGCGATTTGACATTAAGCGACTACTAAATCAGGCCCGGTTGCAGATAAAGCTAAACTGAGAATTACTTCTGGCTTCTTTGAGCTTTTAAAACACTCATGCCATATTTAATCTGCCACGATGACAGACTGACTTAAGCGTGGAAGTTTACAGGTCTTAGCTGCCGGTCGGAATGAACATCGCTGGTGTTTGTCCGGCCAGGAATCTCATGTAGAGCGAGTGTCTTCCGCCGCCGGACAGCGGCTCGATCCAGAATGGCGCCATGTACATGTGATCGACGTGCGCGCTGGTCGGGTCTTTGCGCGTGACCTCGACGAAATAAGCGCCACCTTTTTTGCCGATATTGTGGGTGACAGTATCGAATTTGACTTGGTTGCCCATGCTGCTCAGCTCTTCGCCGGTCAGCTTCACTTCTTGCATCACTTCGGCCAAAGTGCGATCGCCAACCTTCTGGTCGCCCCAAAGTTTCAGTGTGTATTTGGCGTCCGGCTCGATTTTTCCGCCGATTTTGGTTGTGAGCGAAAGTTCGTTGGTCACAGCCTGGTCGACAATTTGACCCATCTGGTAGCGATCGTTAGCTACCACCCGGCCGTTGAGTCTTTCCATATGTGTGGTGGCAAATGTGCGGCGCGATCTCAGACCTTCCAGCACTCCGGCTTTGTCTATGTTGCTTACCCAAATGCCCGTTTCTGCCGGCACAAGACCAGGGTCGCCGAAGTGCGCGTCGCGTCCGACTACCGGCGACATGTGGAAGCCGTCATTAATGAAACCGCGCAGGCTCGTAAGGTCGGCATCTTTTGCTCCAATCTCTTCTGCCGGTGTGCGACGCATCGCGCCGCCCTTGATGATTTCGATGTTGGAGAAATATTTGCCGGCTCGTCTGACCCATTCTTCTTTCGTTTTGAATGAATAGCGTCCATAATCGGCGCCCTTTGTGCCTGAGGGTAGACTCGGTGAATGATCTTGCGACCAGCGAGGATGCGCTGCTATGAAAATCGGGTCTTTGCCCAAGCTATCCTTAAGTCCATTCGTCTCGATGTAATCGACGACTCCTTTCATGTTGCCGTCCGGGTATTTGATTACGTCCGGTGTGACCATCTCCGGCGGTTCTTTCAAGCCCAGTGCGCGTCTGACCGGGGAAGTTGCTTGTTCCCACAGAGTCTTGGGTCGGCGAACTGCCTCGAAGAATGTCGGCATTTCCACCATCAGGAAGTGGTTTTTGCCGCCTGATTTCGGGTTGCCCACCTTGCCGATAGTTCCCATCTCTGTGCCGATAAGCACGACATGTTTGCCGTTGACGGTTGCCCTTGCCGCTTCTTTGAACTGCTCGGCATACCACTGAGGAGCTTCGGCAAGAATCGGACCTTGTTGTTCCGGAATGCGCGGGTCGCCTGGTTTGACTCCGTCGCGTGCAGCCAGGTGGTTGTGGTCTGTAATGAGGACCACGTTTTGACCTTGCTCTTTTGCCTTGGCGGAGATTGAACTGACTGTGCCCATGCCATCAGACTGTTTGGTGTGAAGATGCAAACTTCCTTGTGCAAGCACGTAGTCGTCTTCGACTTTTGCAATGCCCGCCGTCATTCTATTTCCAGTGATCACGTCACGGTTGTCGTACTCGCGCACGCGCTGAAGAATGCTAGTGAATGGGCGCTTGAGCCAACTTGTATGCTCCGGAAGTACAGTCGGTGAGTCGAAACGGCTGACGCCTGCCACTGTGCCTTGTTGTCCGTTCAGCGTATGGATTTTGCCGATTGGCAATTTGGGATTAGGACCGCTTTCGGTAACTCCCTGCACGTATTTGTTGTTGACGATGCTTGAGAGAAACTTGTTTTCCGTCTCGACAATGCCTTTCTGTGTCGTCTGTCCTAGACGGCTGATGGCTTTTGGGCTTTCCTTCATGGCGTAACCGACTTCGGTGCCGGCGATGCCGCCTGCCAGGTTGAGAATCAAATCGGATGTGCCGCTTACTGTATGCCTCGCCAATGTGTGTGCAACAGCATCTACGTCGGCGCCAGGCTTTTGCGCCTCGTCGACTGCATTGGTCATGGACTTGTAGCCTTGATAAATCAAAGGCACGGTCAAAACTGCACCGACTGCCCACGCTGCCGGTCCTTTTGCCGGAAGGAAATAGCCCATTGCGGTACCGATTCCGGCGGACATCGTGAAAGTCTTGCCGGCGTGAGCGATTGAAGTTGCCGGGCGCTCCCAAGCTTCTTGTGCCAGTTCGGACGTTGCCGACGGCAGTTCCTTAACAGCCTTGCCATAGACCTCCATGGCTGAGACTGTGTTTTCGCTTTGGGCTTGGGCTTCTGTGGGTTCGGGCATTTCAGGGAGCTTGAACTTGAGAGGGTTGCACGGAGTTTAATCTTTCGCCCTTCCGTCTCCAATGGGGAAGGTACGCAAGAAGGTGTACAGATGACTACAAACACGTGTTGCGTGGACAACATTTGAAAAAGAGATCCTGGTTCGACCCTTAGTGCTTTTGATTCGAAACCTTTGTTCTTCACCAGGAGCATCGACACTCAATTGTCCTCCTGTTTATCGGCTGTATGCCAAACAGGTTAAACATTGACGACGATCTGTATATGAGCTATTGTATAAAATACTAACAATTATATATTTCGGCAGAGATCCCAATGCCAAGGCTAAAGAAGAACGGTTCGCAAAAAGAGAAAGTGAAGAGGAGTCCTCATTCCAGAAGCTCCAAATCTCGCTCTGCGTCCAATTTTGTCGAGCCTGTTCGGGAGCTTTTGATGCTGCGAATCTCACGTGAAATCGAGCGGCGTGACTGGACTCAAGCTCAAGCAGCCGAATTTCTTGGTGTGACGCAGCCGCGCATTTCCGATTTGACGCGTGGTTTGACGGATAACTTCACGATCGATTCGCTTGTCCAGTTGATCGGGTTGCTCGGAATGGAGTTGAAGATTGACACCAACAGAGGTGGCAATCACGAAAGCGTTTTTGCATGGCTGGACTCCAGCGGTGAGGCGATTCCATACTTCACCAAAGTGATTGCTGTCAATCCTCAGAATGCCCAAAGCTACCGGAAAAGAGGACAGGCTTATCACCAACGAGGTCAGTACGATCTGGCAATCGGCGACTATACACGAGCAATGGAACTTGATTCGGGCTTGCAGTATCTGCGCATCAATCGAGCGCAGTCATACGTTTGTCTCGGCCAATTTAGTGCCGCATTCTTAGACTGCGATTTTCTGATTGCGCAGAAGCCTGATGCTATGACGTGTTCGTGGGCCTACATCACACGCGCCTCTGCGCAACAAGCGCAAGGCAATGAGCAAGGAGCATTAGCAGAGTATGCCAATGCGATCAAGGCAGCTCCCGAATCACCTTCAGTTTATTTCCATCGCGGCATCTTCTTTGAGTCGATGCATAACTTCAATGCCGCAATCAAAGACTTCTCTATGGTCTTAGAACTCGAACCGACCAACGTTCAAGCCAAACAGCATCTGGAAGACATTTGCAAAAAACGCGGGGAACACGACGATGATGAATAACTACAACATCGAGAGAATTTGCACTTCGAGCGCTGAAAGAGCGTTGTTGTTCGCCAAAGAAGAAGCGAGAAGTTTCGGTCATGATGTGGACGCGCGACATTTGATTCTTGGTCTTCTGAAAGAAGGAAAGGGCATCGGTGCCAAACATCTCAATCACATGAGGGTCAGCGCCGAATCGGTTCGCGAGCTAGTGCAAGAAGCACCAAAAACAACCGCTTATTTTAGAGTCGGTTTGCAGAATCATTTGGAGCGCGCATTTGAAGAATGCATGCGCTTAGGGCACGACTTCATCGGATCGGAACATCTCTTATTGTCGATACTTGATGATGGCGACAACTGCGAAATTTTCAGAAGGCTTAAAGTTGATCCGTCCGCCGAACGCAATAATTTGCTGCGCTTGCTTGGTTCATAAAATTCAGGCGCAGCTGAAAGTGCGTGCAGGCAAGGCGCCTCTATGCTTTTAGCCGCGGATTTCTTTTGCTCTCGATGAAACGCGTTTTGCTTCGGACTGTCTATTGGCGCGATTTAGTGCACCTGCATAACAATCGAGAAGCGCTGACAATGAGGCGTGACGTGGACCGTTGATTCTTTCGGATATTTTCACCGCGTCGCCATAATATTGCGCAGCCTGTCCGCTATTTCCTTGCTTGATACAGATGTGACCAAGCTGGACCTCGCAATCCATCACGTATTTGCTGCCCTTGCCATAGCCGGCTTCAAAACTTGCAAGCGCTTCCTGATAGAGCGATTTTGCTTCTGCCAATTTTCCAATGTTGAGAAGGCATTGTCCTAGACCGTCGATTTTTGCGAAGGTTTCGGGTTTGCAGCCGCCTAAAGTCGTTTTGCTGATCTCCATCGCGCGGCGATAGAGAGGTTCGGCCATGTGATATCTGCCTTCATCGCAATAAAGTTTTGCGAGATTCTCGAGGCTGGATGCAATTGCCATATGATCTTTCGGCAAAACACCATGTCTAAGAGCCAGAGCGCGTTTGTATAGTTGTTCCGACTGCTGGAATTTTTTCACGTCTTTGCATGATCCAGCCAGACCATCAACCAAAACGGCTAATTCCAAGTAACTGCCTGTGGTGGCTTTTGAAGTTTGTCCTTGCGCTTGTTTCACAAAGATCTCGGCTTCTTCGAGTTCTTTATGATGCTTGTAGAACTTGTCCAGCGTCTCGAATGCCAGCGCGACTTCGCGTTTTTCCTTCAACTTTTGATCAACGTAACCGACGACGCGATTGCAGATCGGTTCTGCTTTGGCCGGATTGTTTTTCAAATGGAATTGGCAGAGTTTTGCGACTGCTGCAACAGTATCGTAATTGTCCGGTCCAAGCGCCTTTTGCTTGATCCGCACGGCTTGTTCGAAAAGTGGACCGGCTTTAGCATTCTGTCCGCGAAAGCTGTAGAGCACACCTAAGTTGGTCAACGAAGTGGCCAGGCGCATATCGTTGGGACCGAATTTCTTTGCTTCTGCAAGCGACTGTTCGAAGTTGCGCTGGGCGACGCCGAAGTTTCCGCCTTCGTACGCTTTCGCACCTTCCATCGTGTATTTGTTCCAGGCGGCTTCATCTGCAATCGCCGGGCAAGACAAGGAGGCGGCGAGCAGTGCCAGAGGCGACAGTTTAATAAGAACTTTCATTAACCGGATTTGAGATTATGGGCGCTTAGCAACCAGGTGATTGTAACCCAGACTCAGCCCAGAGCCCTAATGATCTGCTCGTCATTAAATAAACTCTTGGGAGTCAAATCTCCTGGCAACTGGTCGCAAGGGTCAACTGGTGCCTGATCTCCGTCCGCTATCATGCGAATCAATGTGCGGGTGAGAATTGCTTCCTTTGAAGAGCGCTCTTGTTCTTGAGCTTTCGAAAATTGTGCCATAACCAATGACGGGACCATGACGCACGGCTTCTTGAGCACTTTGGCCGTGCGTTTGCAAGCTTCCGAATATGTAATTGCTTCCGGACCCTGGACATTGACCGTTTGTCTTTCCAGTTTGTCTTCGAGAAGTGCAGCCAGCACTATGTGTACGAGATCGTCAATGCTGACGGGGCTGAACTTTTTTTCCATTAGACCCACTGTCGGAATCATCGAACCGTTGTCCAGATGCTGTTTTATGGACGTCAAAAAGCGATCGTTCTTACCATAGACGACAGTCGGCTTGAGGATTGTGTAGTCTATTTCGCTGGCACGAATCAGCTGTTCGGCTTCCCACTTTGATTCGTAAAACTTGTTGTAGCACTTTGGTCTGGCCCGCTGGCAGCTCACCATAACGATTTTGGACACGCCTGCTTTGCGAGCTGTATGAATTACGTTGACAGTTGACTCGACGTGATTCTTGTAAAAATCGCCAGAATGCGGCTCGTAATTGATGCCTGCCAGGTGGGCGACGACATCGCAGCCTTGAAAAGCGCCGAAAAGCTTGTTGGCGTCGGACAAGGAAACCGGGGTGTATGGAGCATTAGTGAGGCTGCGGATGGATTCATCGCGGTGATTCAATCCACGCGCCAGTATTCGCGGGTGGTGTCCTTTGGAAACCAACGCCCGTGCCAGGTGTGAGCCTATGAACCCTGTGCCGCCGGTAATCGCTACGTTCACGCGTCCCTCTCTTGCATCGAGTCTTGGGTTTGTGAACGCGCTTTGAATTCAGCGTTCACATGAGTGCAGCCGTCAAAAACTTTAGCAGTTAATCGCTATAGCAAACATACCCTTGATTGACGACTATGGAGCAGTCGGTGCAAATTGCCGTCGGGACGCCACTTTTTAATGGTTTTGCTGTATCTTTAGTAATTCTTCAATAGTAAATCTCCCGGCGACACATAAAAAGGCTGAGGCTCATTAATGGTGAACACTCTAGACACGGTTGACAAGGTAGAGCAAACGATTAAGGAGCTGGGCATCCGCCGAGTCACTGAATCGAAAAACGTAGTCGAGTATGCGCTCGACAACGGGTTGAAAGTTCTCTTTCTGGAGAATCACACCTCGCCGGTTATCACTCTTCTGGTGGTTTACAAGGTCGGCAGCCGCAACGAAGCAGTCGGGCACACAGGCTCCACTCACTTTTTGGAGCACATGCTTTTCAAAGGGACGAAGAAGCACAATGCTGAAAAAGGCAATGGCATTGATGACCTTCTCACTCAAATCGGTGCTTATTGGAACGCTACCACTTGGTTTGACCGTACCAGCTACTTCGAAGTTGTGCCGTCAGAGTATTTGGAATTGTGCGTCGAGCTCGAAGCTGACCGTATGCGCAACTTGCTTTTGAGGCAAGAAGATCACGATTCGGAAATGTCTGTGGTGCGCAACGAGATGGAGCGCGGTGAAAATTATCCGGAAGAAGCAATTGAGAAAGAACTCTATGCGATTGCTTTTCGTGAACATCCCTATCACCATCCGACTATCGGCTGGCGCTCAGACGTCGAAGGCGTCGAGATGGACCGCTTGAGAGAGTTCTACAACACCTATTACTGGCCCAACAATGCCACTGTAATTTTGGTTGGTGATTTTGACCCTTCCAAAGCGCTTGGTCACATGCACAAGTATTTCGGCAAAATTCCGAAGTCACCACACCCGATACCGCAGGTCTATACAACCGAACCTCCGCAAGAAGGCGAACGCCGCTTTGAAATTCACCGTGCCGGCGACTTGCCGAAGGTATGGATGGGCTACCACGTTCCTGAAGCCAGTCATGCAGACAATTACCCGTTGGCTGTGATTAGACACATTTTGGGTTCTACCTACGAACGCTCGAGTCGTCTATACAGAAAACTCATCGACTCCAGCATCGCCGCTGAAGTTTTTGCACGTCACGACGATTTGAAAGATCCAGCCCTCTTTATTCTCGGCGCCACGCTCAATCCTGATGTTGATATTGAAAAAGCTGAGACAGCAATTTTCGAAGAGCTGGAGCGACTTGCTAAAGAACCGGTTAACGACGATGAGCTGGCGCGCGCACGCAGTGCAAATCGCAAGGGCACGATTCTTTCGAAAGCCGATCCTTCCAGTCTGGCATTCATGCTCGGCGAGGCCGAGTCAAAAGCTGATTGGCATTGGCTCATGGATTATGACGATAAATTTGATGCCGTCACAAAAGAAGACATCATGAAGGCTGCGGCGAAGTATTTCATTAAGTCAAATCGAACAGTTGGTCATTTCTATCCGAAATCCGCCGATGAAATGCCGGAGGATTTCTCTTCGGATGGCGCAGACGAACATGACGAGGAAATGCCTGAGCCAGCTGCTAAGGCTCATGGCAAAGCGGAAGAGATCAATGTCACTGAGTTTTTGAACAGCAGACCTCCCGTTGCGAAAGTGAAAGCCGCAAAATCTTCCACTAAGACGCCGACTTTCGAAAGTCGAGTCGTCAAGGAAGTGTTGCCTAATGGATTGACGCTCCTTTTGCTGAGAAATCCGGGCACCGAATCCATCGGTATCACTTCGACAACTAAAGCCGGCAAATTCTTTTCATATAAAGAACCGGGTGCACTGCCTGATTTCACAGCTGACCTGATGACCAAAGGATCGCAAAATTACGGCAAGATTCAGATTGCCGAAATTTTGGAAAACATGGGCATCTCCGGTAGCCTCGAATTTTCAGTAGACAACTACCGCATGAGTTTTGGTTCGCATTTGGTGGCGACAGATCTGCCGCAGTTTACCGACTTGCTCGCTGACGTAATGCGAAATCCATTGTTCTTGGAAGAAGAACTGGCAAAAACCAAGATCGAGTGGCGTGCAAGATTGACAGAGGCGCTCAGCAATACACGTCTGATGGCGTGGAACGCCGTCCGCCGTTCGCTCTATAGCCCAGATCACCCTTTCTACGAGCAGACTTACGAAGAACAACTCAGTGAGATCGATGTGATTACTTCCACGGATCTCAGTCGCCTTCATTCCAGACTGTTTAGTCCTAAGGGAACAATTCTCACCCTGGTCGGAGATATGGATGTTGATAAGACCATCGCTCTTATGAAGGATAAGTTCGGCGATTGGCAAGGCAACGATCCGCTTTCTATCGAAATTCCTCCAGTGAAGATGCTGACCAAGGCGCAGCGCATTGATATCCAATTGAAGGATAAGCGCTCTACCGATTTGATCATTGCGCACACCACAGACTTGCAGCGTAACTCCAAAGACTTCTATGCTGCTAAGTTGGCAAATGCGGCTCTCGGTCAAGACACAATTACATCAAGACTTGGTCAGGTCGTTCGCGATAAAGCCGGACTCACTTATGGTGTCTATTCCAGTTTCTCGGACACTGCATACGGTGCCGCACCATGGTCGGTGTCGCTCAGCGTCAATCCGGCCAATCTGGATCGGGCTCTTGCGTTGGTATCGGAAGTGGTGCAGGACTACTTGAAAAACGGAATTTCCAAGGACGAGCTGGCGAAAGAAACCGGGCGTGCTCTGGGCACCTTCAAGGTCGGGCTGAGCTCATCCCTTGGTATTGCAAGAGCTCTAACAGAATTCGAATTCCTCGGTCTTGGTGCCCAAGAGTTGGATAGGATTACCGATCATTATCTGTCTCTGACAAAAGAGAAAGTAGACGCTGCTGCGCGCAACTATTTCCATCCGGATAAAGCCGTCACTGTGGCCAGCGGAACCTTCTAACTGGTTCGGTTCAAGCGAGTATTTAGGCAATAGCCGCAGTCCTGACGCCATATGTTGCCCGGGCCATGCACGACATCGCCTCTGCAATCGAGTCGGAGGTGCTGATAATCTTGCGCGTTTTTTCGCAAGCAATTTTGCTCAAACATAAAAAAACATATCCAAGCGGTACTGTATGAGATACCATGGTGGCACTAGTCTAGAAAGCGAGTGCGCAGATGACATTTACTAACCAGACCACGAGTTTTGAACCACCGATCATGGACCCCGCCAGCCTGGAGGGTTTAGAACCTCTTCTTGACAGGGTTTTCTCGGCTGACCCAACCGTGCGTCTCGAACGGCCTGACGTAAGACCATTTTTGTCGCCGGTGACACCATTGCCCATTCGCACCACCGACAGTGGCGAAATTCTCGGTGCTGACGACGATGAGATAATTTCTGGCTCTCTGCGCACTAGCGAAGCTGCAGATGCGTCGCTGGTGATCAACGAGCTTTGCGCCACGCTCGATCTGTTGCGCGCCCAGTTGGCGTTTTCAAATTCTGAGTTGCGTTTTGCCAACGATCGCAATCGCTGGTTGGAAATGCAACTGGCCACAAAAGACGATCAATTGAGATTGATGCCTGACTTAATGTCTCGTGCTGCACAGGTCACGATTGCAGAGCAGGAACTGAGAGAGATTCAAGGCGAAGCTGATCGTCTCCTCGATGAAACCGTAGAGATCAGAGAGTTGACCGCTCAACTGTCCGCTACACTCAATGAATCCCTCAAAGAGCTTGAAGAAATCAACAAGCCGCTCTGGAAGAAGATCTGGGATTTCTTGATGAGACCGATCTGGCAGTAAACATTCACTGTTTCGAATGAAGTCGCTTGCTGCAACTTTAGTCGTCTATCTGTCTTGCTGTCTTGCGGCCGCATCGCACACCGGTAACCATAATTCTGTACTGATCGACAGGAAAGGCAGAAGTATGACTGTGGTTGATGAGTCTGGAAAGACCCTGCTTTCATGCCCGATTGGAATCGGACGC
>DTSE01000162.1:0-2030 GCA_012965515.1 Candidatus Melainabacteria bacterium
CAAAGATTGGGTTAGTTTCTTTTTGGCTCACGATACTCTTGAGATTAGTGAATTACGTGCACATGCGCAGGTTCTTAGGACTAAGTACAGCAAACTATTTAAGCAAATGTGAAAAGAAGAGGCGGGTTAAACCGCCTCTTCTAGTCTATTCAAGACTTTTACGGATAGAGCAAATCGATCCAGCCTGCCGGCAAACTTCTGCCTGCGCAGACGCTTGTTGCAAGCTTCGAACCAGATGAGGGATTCGAGTAATTCTGCTGTAGCCAGCCATTAGGACCAGCGGTGCATTCAAAGTATCCGTCGAGTACCAGCTCGTCGTAAACGGAGTGATTGGAACCGCTGACGCCCAATGCAAGATCAGCTCTAGCTCTGATTGCAAGAGACTGAGCATACCACTCGTACCAACCCGGATTTACCGTAACCGATGGCGAGCCAATTGCTCCGCCAGCGAGATACGAGATCTCCGCGGGATTGTCCAGGTTGAGAATGTCACTGATCAGCACTCCGCCCGACCATGGTTGGCCTGTACGGAGAGCGCTACCGTTACAGAAAAGCACGCCGCTTTTGTCGGTCAAGCCGGTCAGCACTGCGGGATAGGTGGTTCCGCCAAAGACAACGGAAGAACAAGGCTTTCTTTTCGTGTTGGTCGGGAAATCGATGTAATCGAGTTTAGCCCAGTCCAACTGCATTGCTTTGTTAAAGTCGGTCAGTCCAGAAGGCTGCGCATCAGTGAGATCGATTGTATGACCGAGTTCATGTGCAGTCACATAGGCCTGCTTGGCAGGAGTGTTAGCCAAGCTGCAGCCCTCGTTCATGATCGATTGCCAAATTCGCTCAGCACCGCTCCCGACGGGAGCAGTTGCTCCGCACTTGTTGATGATAGAGCCAAAGAGTTCCCCCGCAGCTGAAAAGGCGTTGGCGTAATCAGTGTTATTCGCAAAGAAGTACACGTCAGCGCGCTCCAGATCTAGCTTGTTTCTGATCGGCGTATAGAAAGCAGGCGCGCTGTTGGTACCAAGGCTCAGCAACTTAGTTTGCGTCTGACTGGCAACGACGGTCCCGCTACAGTTGAAGGTATTGCCATACGGGAATTGCCCAGTACTACCCATGAAAATCTTCTGGCACTTCGTTGTCATAGTCGGAAGAGTACAACCAGCAGGCATGCCATCTGGAGCAGCAGCGGAAGGTAGATTTCCCTTATTGGTTATTGAACCAGCAAGCCAACGCGAGCAGGCGAAATAACCGTTTGAAAAATATTTGTCTGCAGTTTTCGGATTACTGACTACATCAGACCCCAAGCCATATCTAAAGCTAATCTGCTCAGCAAAGATTGTCTTGGGAAACTGGTAAACAGCAGACCATGCTTGTTGCAATACTTGGCGGTTTGTTTTACCAGTGTAGGTGGCGGACAAAGCAGTTCCAGTTCCACTAGCACCGTTACAGATGTAATTGCCATTTTGGTCCTGAAGACCTCTAAACAGTGATGTCGTGCCACAGGCGGTTACACCGTTTAGAGTCTGCCAGTCGGTGTTCAGGTTGGTTTGATAAATGCTCGCCCATGATGCTGAATTCATGATCTGTTGGTTCGTCAGACCAACGTAGGCTCCTTGACGGTTTGCACCGGTACCACTTGCACCGTCGCAAATATAGTTACCGGAAAAATCCTTAAGACCCGTGAAGAGACCGTTGACTCCTCCAACCTTGCAAGGCGCCTGAGCATTCAGTGCAGTCCAGTCACTGTTGAAATTTCCAGCTATCCACCCGGTTTGCATGTCAGATACCCTGAACAGAGTTGGCGGCATAATGCCACCATTCTTGATGTATCCTTGCAAATAATCGACAGCTAAGCCAATTTGCTGACCAGTCCGGTGTTTGACATTAGTGTTCACCACTCCTGCCGGATTTTGCATGAAGATAGCGATATATTCGGGAATGTTCGTTCCCGCCTTGAAAATCAAGACTCCAAAGTCATTCGGGCCAGGAGCTTGATATGTTCGACTTTGCTCAGTTGCCCATTGTGAGTATTCAGC
>DTSE01000162.1:2040-13562 GCA_012965515.1 Candidatus Melainabacteria bacterium
ACCGTTGCGAATGCTTAGGCTCAAAATCCCACTTTTCACTTCTCAGCCGGAGTACCGAAGATGTAGAGAGAAACGCCATTCAATCCGTTGAAGTTTCGATTTGGAGACCGGCGCATTTCATTGATTGCCTGTCCCTGAAGAGCGCTAATGGATGCGTTTAGGTCTTGCCCATTCGCAAGGCTGGCTGTTCCGCAGTATTGCGTCCAGTCGTCGTCAGGATAAGCTGGGATTGTGTGAGTTACAACTTTTGTACAACTTATTGCAGCCTGAGCCTGTTGTGGAAATGCGCCGAGGAAGCCGACGCCGAGAATCATCGCCGCAAGGGCGAAAAAACCTCGTTTTATGTTCATTCGTTCTTTCCTTTTGGGAAGTTGGTTGGTTTTCCAGCTCTCCAACGTCTTAAGTCCGAGTCGGACAAAAACCAGAACAATTAAGCTGCTCGTTTGCTTGCTGGTTTTATCCTTGAATTTGCGCTGTGCGCTTGGAGATGACTCGGGCTGAGAAGTGAAAAGTGGGATTTTGAGCCTAAGCATTCGCAACGGTTCAAATTGAGTGGTTGGGTGACTTTTCGTCACATTTTTCATAAAGCGTAACTTCATTACGACAGCTGCAATATCACGCCGATCCCTGGAATGGACATGGATGGCAAATTACAAAAGAAAAAATAAACCCTCGCGCCATCGTTAATCTGATCAATGGCTTAAGTAGCGGGACTTCCGCGATCACACATTTTCGTGATTTCAAGTAGGACAGAGGAATTTCATGAAGCTGTTACTTAATTACGACACAGAAACAAGTCCCGAAACAGGCTTGTATCAAGGTTAATCAGCTTAGAAATAAATTCTGAATTTCTAGCAGAGCGGACGCCCATCCCTGATGACATCCTAGCGGGAAGCCAAAGACACCTCGCGCGAGGTTTGATGATTAGCCTATACATTCTTCGTTGAAAGCAAAGAGTGCCGTGTATGCGGGCAGCACGCTGCCCGCAACTTTTCATATGCAATCTGACAGTTCTCGACGAAGAGAAGCTTTGGCAAAGTGCAACCTGGTTCTCACGGTATTGAGGTTTGCATCCGTCATCTTCGAGATCTGCAAGTAAGAGCAGCCGGTGACATAAAGGAGAAAAACCTGGCGTTGAACTGTGGAAAGCTGCTCAATAGCTTTGCCTATCGTTCGAGCCAAATACGGATCAGATGGCTCATAAACGATTGAAGGTACGAAAGAATTGCATTCGGGATCATATGAGATGCTAATGGAATCTACAGGCGTAAAGTAATCTCTGATTTCGCGCTCTTTGTAGACTTTTCTGAGAATGTCATTTCTCGCATTCAATGTGCAAGAAAAGATCCACTTTTCACTGGGTTCTTCAGGGACAGCTCTGGCTTTGAGAATCTTCTCCATGGTGAGCTGCACGAGGTCGTCCATTTCTACAAATCGGCCTGCAATGCGCTTCGAGTGTACTTTTACAGCTGCAAATATCGTTTCAATCCTTTCCTCATAAGTTCTTTCCATGGAAGTGCCCTCCAGAAAGACGACACGATGCCGTCAACAGAAGGGCAAGTGCGTCATGGCTCTGGCGGTCAAGCTCAACGATAAGACAACAAAGAAAGGAGCGAGGCGCAGCTTGACGGACAGTGGCGCCGTGACGCGAGACTAGGAGAAAAGACGGTGAGCTGCACCTCACAACCAAGAAAACAGAAGACCGAAGCAGGAAGGCAGTAGATTGAAAGCAGTAATTAGCTCAGTAGATCGAGCGTTTCAATTGGCTGCAGTTACTTTTTGTCCGCACTGATTGCAGAATTTAGCAGACTGAACCAAACTTGCTGAACAATTGATGCAAGTTTCAGCAGGCTTCTGCAGACCCAAAAGTCCAGCGAAATTGAGCTGTTCGAACGCGAACAGTACAGGTCCTCGAACATGGATTGCACAATTAACGTCTTCTTTCATTCGTAAATGTTCCAAAACTCTAAAACCAAATCTCCAAAGAATGTAATCACGCAGCGGTTCCGAAACCATGTTGTAATTGGCATACTCTTGTTGAAATGAATTCAACATCCGTTCAAAATCACGACGCACAGCCACTTTCTCTTTCTTATCCCATACTTTTTTGCACAGCATGTGTTCAATTTCCACGATGAGTGCGTCAAAAAACACGAATCTGAGATCCTCCTCAAAATGCCATGACAAGACCCTATCGCACCAATGTATGCAAATGAGAATAAAGTCGATTTGAACCAAAAGATGTGAATTCTTTTCCACTTTTCGGTCCTTGAATTTTGGCTTCAATACAATGGTGATAAGCGCATCTGCATTCGCCGATGCTATGTCAATGAGCCACGGCGCAAGTGCCTTTGCCTTCAGCATTAGTCCTTGCTGATTATTCTTGACTGATTGAAATTCTTCCCAATCAAGGATAGCTGGTTTCTTTTCTGCCATGGTCAATTATCATGTCGACAAAAATGCTCTATCAGTATCCTAAAATCTAGTATTTATCTTGCTTTTTATAAAGCTGTACCATGAGCCCATCATGAGCCATAACGTGCGATGCAGAATAACTTGCATTCAAACGCTTGAGACCTTGCCATCTCAATTGGGTAGCATCGAGAATTGCCTCGTCAACCCATTTTTCGCGCTCTGGGGCAGAAAGCTTTGTGTAAACACTGCTGTGTCTCAACCACCAAGACTCTGAAAACGACTTTCTTTTCGAATAAGGCACATAAGTGCCGGCTAGATTGTCGAGCTTTTCGCCGGCGTTGTTTACGAAGTCCTGAAGGTCTAGGGCAAAATTTGCTTTTTCCATATTCGCTGTCGCTCGATATGCCGTTTTCAAATCCCTTTTGCCTGTCGGAAGCCAGTTTTTGCTCGGAGCTTTGTCTTCTTCAGAAGCAATGGCAGCAAGAGTGACTTTTACTTTTTCGACGTATGCTGGCGTCCCTTTTTCCTGCGCAAAAGAAGGCTCTAGACAGATAGTTAGAGCCGTAGTTAAAGAAAGCATCAACGCCAATTTCTTTGTCATCTTTTTCTCTCCATTTAGAATTCACGGATTTCCTGGTTGCAAAGGAAGTTTCGCAATTGCATCATCTAACTTTGTCTGAGTGTCCTTGAGCACTTCACGCACAGTGCCAGTGCCTTTAGGCGAAAATACTTGATACTTGTAGACCGCTCGAGTAGCTGAACCCTCAGGAATGAGCTGTATCTGCAAAACAATATTCCGCTTCGCGTCAACGTAATTTCCTGCACCGCCCAGTTTCTCGGAAAAATTTGATTCAGCTTTGATGATCCCCCGAGCATCATCGGTTGCATCTACTCGATAGGTAATCAATCCGGCTTGCGGGCTCTCATATCGGTAGGTGTCCAGTTCGTCTTTGATCATTCCAAAAGCAGTCGGCAAGTTTGCTTGCCACGTTTTGTCCGGCGGATTCATCAGTGCAATCATCTGATTGCCGTCTTTATCCCAAAAGTACTTCCAAGTGAAATAAGCAGCCGCACAAGCAATCGGCATCGACAATGGACCGGCAAATTGATTGGATATGCCGCCTGCAACAAAAAACGCCACAACGGATAAAACAAATCCGAGCATTGCAGTTGGTCCCATTTAGCTCTCCTTGCCCTACCAGGTCAGATATCCATACCCATTGTCTTCGGCTCCTGGTGACTCACTTTCTTGAGTCTTTGGCTTAGTATCACTGTCTAATTCATCAGTCGAAACAACTTCATCCACAGCGTCCTCATCTCGTAGCTCTCTATCGCGGTCAAGCTCTTCACTCGAAATTTCTTCCGTAGCCGCATCTACTTTCGGTATTGTTCTAGCCAGCTTTTCATCCACTTCCAAAACTCGTCGCTTTGGCAAAGGAAAGAGCAGCTCATCTGTTTCCGTCTGGTAGTCTCTCCACGTGAGAGATCTCACCTGAACTGGTCTCGTCGCAGGCAGAAACACAATCATGTTCGGCTTGCCTGCTTCGGCTTCCTGATTGTTTTCATCGATAGTCCCCAAGTTCAAAAGGTCATCGACGCTTAACAGCGGCTCTTTCTCCTTCACGTCCCGGAGCTGTCCGGCAGAAGTAACCTTATCCTCGTTCTTGTTGACGTCGCCCAACATAGTGCTTATCTGCTTCGCTGTTTCGTAGTCATTGGGCTTAAAGAAAATCTTGCCGGCGGTCTGGCTCAAAAATTTCTTCGCTTCTTTTCCGTAGAGATTTTCCAGCTGAACATAGTCCTGAACGCCCAAGACAATCGGAATTTTGTCATGTCGAATAATGGTCAACTTATCTGGCAAACCGCGCACGTAGCCGAAGTTAGTGAATTCATCCAAAAACAAAGCAACTGGATGTTTCAGCTTGGTCGTCGTGCAAAAGCTCAGTGCCAGATTGAACATCAGGGCGGCCAGTGGTTTCAACTCAGGCTTATCGGCAGGTGTTGCCAAATACCAGGTAAACAAACTTTCCGCCATCTCTGACAGATTGACATCTGTCGTTTCAGTGAGCGCTCTTATTCGAGGTTCGTTCCAAAGATCCAGGCGCACAATAATGCCATTTGCAACCAGGTTCCTGTAAGGAGGCGTCGTGGTGTTCAAAAACTTCTTGTACGCCCTTCTAGCCACCTCTATTGGGCTGTCGGCTACCACTTTCTGAATGCCTTCAGGACCATCCTCAAACAAGTCGGCGATATATCCGAGATTTGCCTTACCTTCGTCCCGCAATCCAATCGAATGCAAAAGCAAGCCGGTAAGCAACATTCTCTCGCTCATTTCCCAACTTTGATCACCCTTGTGAGTCTGCAAAGTTGTTGACTGCATGATGATCTCGACAACCCGCCGAGCATCTCGATAGGTCTCGATCGAATCCAGCGGATTGAATCTATCGGAGCTTAGGTTGTCCGGGTTGAAATAAACAATCTTGTGCCCATGATGTGCTCTGAAGCCCGCTGTTTTCGTGTAAAGGTCGCCCGCACTCTTTCCGCCAGTCGCTTCTGTCACGAGCGCCGAGCATTTGTAGCGCTCAATCAAATTGGGAATATGCACGCCGGTGGTTTTGCCCGAGCCGGTCGGACCGCAAACAAGCACATGTTTATTCGTGTCTTCCTCCGGCAAAGACAGGCAGCTGATGCTATCCCCAGTTACTAAAAACCGCTTTGGATTGCGTTCTTTGACAATATAGCCAGCCTGAAATAGCTCATTTGGAGTAGCCCATCGTGCACCCTTCTTTGGCTTGTCCAGCGCTTCGACTATTCCTCGTGAATCTTCGAAAAGGCTTTTGACCAACTCTGCATACTTCTTTTGGCAGTCTTCTCCTGTCCAGTCATAAGACTGCTCGTTGATTTCAATTTCGGTGTAAGCAAAACCGTCCTCTTCTAGCCAACGAATGATTGCAGAGTAGTTGTAGTGCCAAACTTTTCCCATGATGTTCTGCGGTGCTTTCAGCTCCGCAGTAATAATCCGTGTCATCTCATCAACGTAGGTGACATGCCATTGATGCCGCCTCAAAGACGTCATGAAAACGCGAGCCAGCATTTCCGGCGGAATGTCTGTTGGGCATCGGTCAGAAAACTTGCTCGCCACCTACATGCCTCCTACGCCACCAACACCACGCGCAGGTAGATTGACTTCTTCAAACTTGCCCGGATTGCGGTTGGGATCACGCATCATTTCCCTTTCTTTCATGTCCTTCAGCTTTTGTCGCAGTTTGCTGTTCACAATCTTTTGCGACGCTGCGGCTGGGTCTTTTGGCATCGATCCAGCCTTCGCTACAACCGGCTCCTTCACTGCTTTGACATTGGCAATTTTCAGATCACGGGCAAAAGAAACAATCTTCGCCAATTGCGCTTGAATCTTTGGTTCAAGTTTTGCTTTTAGCGAAGCACCCGCCTGCTGTCTGGCAAGATTGATCGCAATTGACGGATCCAATTTTCTCAGCCCAGTCGATGCCGCGCCTTTTGCACCAACCGAAATTGCAGATTCCCAGCAACTGTACTTGGCTGTGTATTGGGTATCGACGGTCTCTCTAACCTCAGCGATTTTATTCATCGCTTTGATTTCTTTCTGCAAGCTGGCTTTCTGCTCTGTTAAATCAGCTCGCTGCTTCGCCTTGCGTTCTAGATGCTCTTTGAGAATTTCCTTTTTTCCGGCGCGAACTTGTCCTTCAAACTGCTTAGACTTTTCAGAAACGGTTTTGTACTTTCCTGTGCCGGAATTCTTCCGCCGGGCTTCACTCGCGTTTTCAAGCTTTCGGTCATTAGTGCTCTTCTTGCCAGAGTCGTATTTCAAAGAAGCCTGTTCCTTTGGCATCTGCGACTTTTCGGAAGAATTACTGCGCAATTCCTTGGGTCTGGAAACTTGCGTCTGCCGCTCTTTGGATAGCGACTTTTGCACTTTCGGCTTTTTTCTTCTCTTTTCGGGATCGGTCATAACAAAGCCTCAGCTTTTGTCTTTCTCATCTTCCCAGGATGCCTGTTTCTGCTCCAATTCTTCTGCCCGTTTCTCTTTTATCCAAGATCTCAGTTTCGAATACTCTTTCTTCTTCATACCCTGCGCCCACTTCTCACCAGCTTCATATTCGTCTGCCAAAAATTCCAACGCTTCACGAGAATCAGACTTTTCGTACAAAACCTCTTCATCTTTTCCGGGTACTTTTATCGTAATCGGTTCTACTCTTTCTTGCTCTCGTATCCACAAGTCCAAAGCTTTTGCCTCTACCGGAGTCAGAACGATTTCACCTTTCCGGTCCATTTTCCGGACGCCATTTAATTCGGACAGACTGGAAGCTTTTGTCACGGTCAATTTCTGCTCCGCTCCTAAATCAAGCGATAAATCTTTCACACCCAATGCTTGGGCAAAAAGCCGTTTCTCCAGGTAATTTCCATCCTTTACCCATGTATCTAGCCTTTTGTACTCATCTTCTGTCAACTGCTGCCGAACAGACGATCCAACTTTCAAATACTCCTGCTGCAGTTTTTTCAATTCAAGTAGCGAACTGTTCCAGTTATAATCAACAGACGCGCCAGCAAAATTGAGCCTGATTTCAGTTGAGTAGTACTCCCATGCAATTTCCTTGGCTTTCTTGGCTCGCGCTTCCTGCCTTGAGCGCTTGCCGGCCAATTCTTCTGTGGAAGGCATATCACCCAGCGACTCCTTTTCTCTCTCCAACAGAAGCTCCAGGCGATCAGCTTTCTGCTGCTCCGGAGCTCTCAAAGTTTTTCTATTGAACTCTTCTTTCGCAGCTTTTAACGCCCCAACTAGTCGTTCCTTCAATGTCCTGGACGTGGCTTCTTTGCTGCCATTTCCTTTTACACGCTCATGCTCCTTAAATCGGTCAAGTAAGCGATTTCGCTCAAGGTATTCGTCTCCAACCTCTTTCACCTTCGTGTAATCAGGACGTCGCAAACGCACTTGCCGTCCTTTCTTGTCGGTAGCCATGACTACAACGTGTGCGTGAGGATTCGCCGTGTTCTGGTGCTCAACTGCATACCACTCCAAATCCAAACCTTTGGACCTGCCTAACTCAGTCATAGTCTCTCGAACGAACTGCTGGACATTTGCCTCTTTAACGCCCGGCGACAGGATCAGCTTGTGCATCAAAACGCCACGGTTTTCTTGCTGATCGATCGCTCGATGGACATCGTTGGCAGTAAAACCGTCAGCTCGATCAGTAAAAAAGCTTCGATTGACTTCGTTCTCGTCTTTGCCTGGACGAAAGCGAATGTAGTTGATGTGCGCCTTTGCTCGACCACGACCTTTGTTTGCCGCTTTGATGTAGCTGTGTTTTACAACCGACCTGGTCACAAGAGGCTACCTCTTGGTGATTTTTCCAGACATCTGCTGCGCTACCGCGCTCTCTTCTTTGCTCAGTTGCTCGTGTATCTGCTTTGCGGCCGCGCCCTGACACTCCTTCATCATGTCTTCCGTATCTTCCAGCCGAGACAAGAATTTGTTGGACGCTAGAGATTGAACAGCATTTTTAGCCAGCAAGGCACAGATTCGATTCACTCCAGCTTTGATGACAGAGACGACTTCATCAGTTGATGCTTTGAGTTGTTGCGCATAAACCGTCTCAAGTTTGTCCCTTTGTTCAGCCTCATAATTGAGCAAATATGTGAGCAATGCCTCTCGTGCAAAATCAGTGTCTTTCATGCCGCGAGCTCTAGCTAGTTGCTTTAGCTTGAACATGTCATCGGCAGTCAACCAGGTTCTAATTTCGGCAGTACGGCTTCCTCTGAGTTTTGGCATTTTGACAATCTCCGGCGCTAAAAAGCCTATCTGTTGCCATCATAAACGAATTCCCGGATAACTCCCAATCTACATTTTCGCCGCTCGGTTGGCAAAACCGCCAGCTGACTATGCGTCTACTGGAATTCGGATTGTTGTTCTTCTGACTTTGCCGAACGCTTATACTGTTCAAAGTATGTGACTGAAGTCTTGCATTTATGACTGCGACAAAACTTTTGATTCTTATTGCATCTTTCCTCATTCCGTTCATTTTCTTTACGCTGGCGGGGGTGCTGGTTAAGGTAAACCACATCAGGAGCGACGATAGCCAGCAACTCGACAGGCTTCTAGTTAGTTATGCAACTAGTTGGGGACTGACGGCTGGCATAGTCGGCTTGACTATCGCTCTTTTGATCATTTGGGCTCGAAAAAGCTATTTGCCTCGAAAATGAGTTTCGACTGCCTGTATGGTCTGTTTGATTGTTTTTACAACACCAGATTTTTGAAGAATTATCAGGTTGCGCGGATAAGACTCGCTTTTCCAGCCGGTCAGAGAGCCTGCTCTGTGCCCTGTCAACTTCTCCTCAATCTTTTCGGATGCACTGATTTCTCTGTATTCATTTTCGTGAATGCCAGCGGCTGAATTTCTTACTTTCGAGACAACGTCCGGGTTATATGTGTAGAGGAGAGACTCAAAACACTTTGGTGTCTGCTCTGTCGGGTTCGCTTTGTCGTGTGCAGAGAACGCTTCCATGCGTTCTTGCAAATACGCGGCAACAAAATAAGGTGCGATAGATGGCTCTAAGGCAGCGCGCGACGCGTCTGAGTTGTACAAGCTTAGTTGAGGATACTTCTCTGCCAACCTGTGAATATTTTGGACTTGTATTTGAGCAGGGCCAATCGACGCCTTTATGTCCTCAGAACCATCGGAATTAAGAACATGACCGTTTTTACGGATCTGATTGTCCTCGTCATCATCATCGCCGCCTCGGTGAACAAGCTCATTCAGAATAATCGCGGCGATAACCTTCTCATTCACGCCGTAGTGTTTCAGATCGGGAAACTTTTCCATGGCATCCTGGCAAGCCGGATAATCAAGACTTCGATAAGTAGCTTTGTCTGCAAGCCTGATGGCACGCAGAGCCTGATCCATTGACTCAGCAGTACTTTGTACTGCTATACCTGCCACCTCACCCACATTCACTTTGGGAATCTGTATGGGAGCAGCTTCCGGATGTTCAAGGTAGTACTTTTCCAAAGGCTTCTGAGCCAACGCATCTTGCTCGATCTCAACAGCATTTGTGGCGTCCAGGCGAATTTCAACGTTCTCGCCCACCCCTATCTCTTTGGGTAGCTCCACAGTGCTCCATGCGACAAGTGGCGAATCGGTTTTATCCAGTTCATTTGCCTGTAACGCAGCCAATGCCTCTTCGCCTTTCTTGGTCATATAGTCAATCGACACTTGCGCCTGAATTTGCTGCGCTTCGCCTAAATCACGCGCTTGACCCATTGCTGTACAAAGGGCCAGTGAATATGAATCTGTGAGTTTGTGAGTCTTTTCATGGTTAAGGCCATCTGCATATGCTAGTTGACCGTCCACTGGTAAATGAGCGCTTCCTTTTGAAAAACCATCCTTGAGAGCGTAAGGACCACGTCTCGCCATTAGATCTGCCATATCTTGTGCGACAGCTAGCGCATTCTCTCGCGCTGCTCCTTCAGGCAATTGTTGAGCAGCCTCCCACTTCTTCAAACAATCTTGGGCCCATGGGTAACCACCAGTGGGTTTATCTGCTAAATCTCTTAGCTCGTAAAGACTGATGCTGTCCTGCGGAGTCGAAGCTACAAAACCTCTTGCGGCAATCACCTTGCCGTCGGATTCAATGCGCAAACTATCGTCTTTTTTGCCGCCGGCACTCCCATCATGCTTATCCGGATTTAGGAGTTGAATTTCCCTGATCTGGCTGGCATCAGCATTACAAACAGATTGAACATCGGGAGTATTCAAAGCGTCACTTTCGGGGCGCTCAATAGACTGCTGCAGTTGGTCACTTGGATCGTTCGGCATACACCTATTTTTCCCAAAGCGCAGTTTCTTTGACGTGAGGCAAACACATCGGCTGAGGCCGCTTGCAGAAATTACTTAAAACTTCGGACGTATAAACTCAATAAGTACAAGAGCTTTGACCAATTTCGTATAAATACAGACAAAATTTTCCCTGGCTCCGGCAAGCAAAACGGTTAAATTATGAGCAATACAGACAAAATCGGATCACCTTTTATCCTGCCTTACGGCACTGCGTGGCGTCCGTTGCGCTTCAGTTCCACTTCAGCGCCGGGAGTGCTAGCGCACCTCGAGGAGCGTCCGGGCGCCGCGATTTGTTCTATTTCGACAAATGGTAGTCCAAAGCGTTCCGCTTCGGATCGGCTGATTTTGTAGGTAAATGCAGACCTCCGCGCAACGACTGCTGGGAACATTTCGCCCTGTGGGAAGGTCCCCCTTGTGGGATTGTCCCACTTTTGATATATCTAATAGCAGTCTGCGAGGAAAGCCCCTATGAATTGGACAGATACAGGAAACGAAACAGCACCAGACAAAAAGAGACGAATCAGCTTGGGCACCGCAGTTCAAACGGCCCCAGGAGTTCGCTACAAGGTTATGAAAAACGAAGCCGGGCAAATCTTGCTCGACCCCGTTAAAACAGTTCCAGCATACGAAGCATGGATCTACGAAAACCCTGAGCGAATGGCGTCGATCCAACGCGGCATCGCGCAAGCGGAAGCCGGAGAGCTGGTCAATATCGACTTAGGACCAATCGAAGACGAGGATCAATAATTGCCTTTCGAGCTTAAATACACCGCTGAAGCTCAGAAACAGTTTGAAGATCTAAGCAAAGACAAAAGTCTAGAAAAGAGGTTTAAAGCGGTAAAGAAGGCTTTGAACTTTCTATCGCAAGATCCTACTTATCCCAGTCTCAAAACCCACAAGTACGATTCGCTAACAGGTCCGAATGGCGCTGAAGTTTTTGAAGCTTACGCTGAAAACCAGACTCCAGCAGCCTATCGGATCTTTTGGTGTTACTATCCACTCAAAGCATCTCCAGACGCAGTCAGCACCATCACTATCATTGCAATCACGCCACATCCCTAGCCCATTGATAAAAAGAGCGGACAAATCAGAAGTTACACTGGGGCTGGATACAATGGCAGTGTGTAAAAAAGCTCGATTTTTGGGTACTTTTGGGGTATAACGTCGTCATATAGACCGTAGACAGAAAGAATTCAAATGGCTCACACAATAGAAAAACAGGAACAAGCAACTGAC
>DTSE01000163.1 GCA_012965515.1 Candidatus Melainabacteria bacterium
TATCACCGCTTGCAGGCTCTAGCTTCTCAGATGAACGAAGAAGCTTTGCATGAAGTCGACAAGCCTTTCGAAACAGCCAGTGAATGTTAGTAACCTAGCAAAAAAGGCTTCCGAACCCGTTTTCTGAGTCTCTTGTGCTCTCACATAATTTTCACAAGCGTTGGCTACATTGAAATTACGCGGCTGGTTCGGGGGCTGAATAAAAGGAACGTGTTTGCGTTTGCGTTTGAGAGTGGATCTTCTGGCTGGCGTTAATGTGAAAACCCTTGCCGGGTAGAATCTTGAAGCTCGGCATCACAACCGGCTTCGCACGAAAGGTCATGCAGGCAATGTCTATGAACTTATCCAACGGAATCAGCAAAGTTCTGCGCATTTTAAGACAGACTGAGCGTCCCCAAGCTCGCACCGGTACACCATCCGTCCGGCATGTTGAAGCTGAAGAACTGCAAGTGAGCGCACACAATTACTATCAGTCAATCATTCAAAATTCGCTTGTTAGCAACAAAAACTACGAGCCGCCAAAATCACAATCTAACACCGGCTCACAAAGCGCCCTTACAACACAAGGTTCTGATCACGACCACTGGTTCGATCAGCGCAGTCAGAATAAAGGTCACAAAGCCAAGGACAGCAATTATCGCCTTCAAGCGTTTTTGCAACCAGGCAAAGTGAAAGAGCTCAAGACGCTTGACAAAAACTATTTGA
The DNA here is from genome assembly GCA_012965515.1 of Candidatus Melainabacteria bacterium. Taxonomy (GTDB): domain Bacteria; phylum Cyanobacteriota; class Vampirovibrionia; order Obscuribacterales; family Obscuribacteraceae; genus QKMZ01. The sequence continues at coordinate 706 of DTSE01000163.1, forward strand.
AACGTCAAGGAAGCTGAGCACAATTTTCCACGAGGCCGCACTCCGCGAGCAGAACCGTAACTGGTTCTGCTTGCAACTTTTTGGGGTTTTTATTTCACCTGTTTGCTAGAATAGGCGCACCCCGAAATTCTCAGGCTTCCCCGAAGACTCCCACAACAAAGGCATATCATGGGCGATTGGGACGTAAATGCATTTGGAAATGACACGGCCAGAGAATGGCTGATCGAGCTGGTCGCCGGCGAGAGTACCTCTGCGATCTTGCGCGCTATAGTGAACGTCGCCAAGCTGCCTGCCACAGATTATTTACAAGCGCCGGATTGCGAAGTGGCAATTGCGGCTGCAGAACTCGTGGTTGCAGCAAGAGGCAAGCCATCTAATCAATTGCCGCCCGAAGCCGCAACATGGCTTGCCAATCGCAAGTTTGTCGCAGGCAAAGAAGTAGTGGCCATGGCACTGAAAGTGCTCAGACGCATCGAAGATAACTCCGAACTGAAAGAAGTTTGGGCTGACACAAACTCAGCCAATGATTGGAAACGCTCGATCAACGATCTGAAAAATCGGCTGGAAGAAAGCGAAAACGACAACGCGGCAACCGTGATTGTTGACCGCGCAGCCAACCCGGACGAATTATTCATCAAAGCGCTGGAGATGGCAGCACTAGGCGATCACAAAAATGCCATTCCTATTTACGAACAAGTTTTGGAACTAAAACCGGACTCCGCCCTTGCTTATCTCGGCAGAGGAACAGCTTATCTCGAACTCGGTGAGAACAAAAAAGCCGCAACCGATATTGGCGAATCCATCAACCTCGACGCAGAAGTACCGGAGGCTTATTACCTGCGCGCCGAAGCTTTTTTCCGGTTAGCGGACTATGAGCGGGCTATGGAAGATTTAGACATGCTCGTCAAAAACGAACCGGAGCGCCCGGAAGCACACTGGAAGCGCGGTCTATGCTTGCAAAAGATGCGTCACTATGTCGATGCAGTCGAAGATTTCACGAAAGTGATCGAACTCGGCTTTAACTTGAAAGACGCTTACATGCACCGCGCGGATTGCTACGAGTCGCTCACCAAAGACAAAGAAGCGCACGCAGACCGCCAGGCCGCTCTGAGCATCGCACAAACACAAGCTGCTGCCGCGATGGAGTCGTAGGCGCGACGCCAAGACGGGCGAGCGAGGGTTGACGATGCAGGTCCGAAGCGAGCACAGGATGCGTGCGGAGGGCAGAGCGCATACATCAAGTTCGCAACCAATGCGCCCCCACAGTTTGGCTTACGTTTTCTGATAAACCTGGATGAAATTGCAAAAGCAACTGCGATCTTTTGCTTCCATTTCCGCACTCAATTCCGGCATGTATTTCAAGCGACCGTTTAGATCTCTAAGCACAGGCTCGTCTTTGGGAAATATTGAACGCAGGCACACCAGCGCTCCCGGGCGCGCAGTTCTTGAAACCTGCTCAGCAAGCTTGATTCCATAATCAGACTTGACCAGCTCCAAAATATTCGAGAGCGCGAACATATCGACGGAATTGTCTTTCTGCTCCTCAAGCCAGCCCACTGCATCGTCCACAGAAAAGAGAACTCGTGACAGGTTCTTTTTAAGCTGTTCTTGATTTTTCACCTGCAAATATGGCGGCAACGCAGTTTCCAGCGCTTGCCCTTGCACTCCACGCGGATACTCGGCAAGAAATGTTTGCCACACATATCCATTGTCGTGAACCGGTACCTGACTTAAAGCACGCTCCAGACGCGCTTTCATGATGGATGAAAAATTCTTCGGCAACTTGTCGATCGCTTCTCTTCCGAAGCCAACCGAAAGAAAAGTCTTGCTGAGAACAACATTCAGAGCGAAGTCCCACTGCCAGTTTTTCCACATTTTGTGAAACTGTTCTTGCTGCGATTGAAGCGTCGGCAGACTGAGGAATTGACGTGTTTGTTCTTTCGTGTGAACGGAAAGGTAAAAGAGCGACATCAGCTGTTTGATGCGCTGATCAGTGACACCACAATTATTCAATCCTTGAGACAAAAGAGCTCTATCTTGCTGAAAGTATTCGCGCGCTTCAGGAGGCAGTAGTTCAGAGACTCTGTCAAAATAGGGGTTAGCGCCTTGAATCATGCACAACTGCGCTTCACCGAAATTCAATCTTGTCAATGCTGCAGTCTTCAAAAGGCAAAGATAAATCTGCGCGGGATTGATATCAACAGCAACGATTTTGCACTCTTTTACCGTCGCCAGAGAGAGAGCGGTACAGCCACCAGATGCAATGGCAAAAACATTCTGCTTTGCTTTGGATTTTATCGAGCGAAACAGTGAAACTTCCACTTCGGCATCTTCGCGCACCTGTCCAAAAAGCACAGCTGGTCTGCTATTTGCATTGGCACCTATGGAAACGCTCGATTTGCCAAGTTTGCCGTCGCGCCAGAATTCAAGTTCTTTCTGCGCCGAATCGTCACCCATTAGTACTCGCTGTCTCCTTCACAGGTTCGGAAATTTTTTCCTTGCGCTGCGGCAATCGCAGAGCCCAAGCGCCCGGACCGTAGCGAGCTATTATTATCGCACACATGATAGTAGGAAGATTCATAATCAAAAGTCCAGCCGGATCGGCGATTGTGCCTTCACCGCTGATGATACCAATTGAGTTCATTACCACTAGTATTACGACCTGAAAATAATTCACAAACCTGTGAAACAAACCAGACAAAATGCCGATAGCCAGGAGAGTTTCAAGCAGACCAATCAGATTCAAGAAATCACTTGCTTGATTTATTGAAGCCTGCAGAACCGCTTGAACTATTTCGAGATGATGCGGATCAACGTGCAAAATCTTGAGCCAAAGCCCATTGTAAAGCCAGATCAGTGCGAGCACGCAGCGGATTGCAAAAACGAATTTGGGGCTCATGACTTTCCTACTGTCTTTGCAACGCGAACAACCAGCCGAACAGTACTCCCGCTTTCATCGCAGGGCAAAATTATCCGGATTCGCGCAGGCGCAGATCCAGCAGTTTGCAGAGTTTGTCATAGTTCTGCCAGGTATCCGTCACTGTGTATTGAGCGCCATCACGCGCATTGAATGTGCTTTCATAGTCAGTAAAATAGTTTCCAGCCGAGAAATAATAGTGCATGAAGCGTGCGCCTTCTTTGGTAAGCATGTCCTGATGCAGTTTCCCGTCCATCGTTTGATAG
>DTSE01000164.1 GCA_012965515.1 Candidatus Melainabacteria bacterium
AGGCGTGTGCGAATCGTCAGCCTTACAAAAGAAGGAACAAGACAGATAAAGGTAGCTTTTGCAGAACATCAGAAGCATCTTGAATTGGCGGTTTCACCGCTCACAAAAGATGAGCAACGCCAACTGGTAGAACTCTTGAAAAAACTGGGACAGGGAGCCGATCTTCTAAATATGTCGAAGACCGGGCAAGCAACGCCCCGAACAGTTGCGTAGCTGACCTGAAAGGTCTCTACGATACATAGGTGGAATCATGAAAAACACAGAAAATTTGAATCTGGAAAGAACAAAATCACGCTCGGTAAAAGGCATCATCACTTCGATTGCAACGAGAGAAGGCGCGGGCTTTGCAGTGCGGCGACCTTTTCCAACTCACTCGCTTAGTTATGTAGATCCATTTCTCCTTCTCGATCACATGGAGCCGGTTACGCTCGCTCCCGGTGCAGCCAGAGGCGCACCGGATCATCCGCACCGCGGTTTTGAAACAGTCACATACATGCTCGAAGGACATTTCGTTCATCGCGATTCGGCTGGAAACTCTGGAACAATTGGACCAGGAGATGTGCAATGGATGACCGCTGGTCAAGGCGTTGTTCACTCTGAAATGCCTGATGACGAGCTTCTCGAAAATGGTGGCAGGCTCCACGGCTTTCAAATCTGGGTCAACTTGCCTGCGAGAGAAAAGCTGATAGCGCCTCGCTATCAGGATATTCCTTCCAGCCAGATTCCGATTGCAGAAAGTGAGGACGGCAAGGTTTGGGTCAAAGTAATTGCCGGTCAATCGATGGGAAAAGAAGCTGTTATTGACACACGCACGCCAATTACGTTCTTGCATGCGAAGTTGAAACCAGGCGCCAAGCTGGTACAGCCAGTGTCTTCGCAATACAACACGTTTGCATATGTTGTGGAAGGAAAAGGATATTTCGGCAACGAGCAATTGCCGGCAGAAACTGATCAACTCGTATTGTTTTCAAATAACGGTGACACCGTCTTGATTGAAACACAGGAGAATCAAGAGTTGAGTGTGCTTATCCTTGGTGGATTGCCGCTGAATGAACCGGTCGCAAGATATGGTCCGTTCGTGATGAACACTCAATCTGAAATTGTGCAGGCGCTGCAGGACTATCAAGCCGGCCGCATGGGGGCGATCAGTTAGTTCGTGTATGTTCGCTCTATAGGATCCTCAGATAAAGAGTTGCTCGAGTGAAGTGTTGCACCGACATGACGACAAACGACAGAAGCGCAGCACGCCACTACTGATAGTGCCGGGAGTTTGGAAGAGTTTTTCTCTAAATAATTCCCGGCACAATGCCTACCTACAACATTTATCGATAGATTGACAGCTGGCGCCGAAAAGCGTTTTTGTTCGATGGCGTACCAAGTTTGTTTGCGCTGACAGCCCGAGGCTCTGAAGGATGTTGCTGGCATGTGCATGCAATTTCCTTATAAATGCGGACATACCAATCTGCCAAAGGTAATGTTGGTCTAGACAGGCAGGTATTTTGAACTAGCAAAGTGAATGAAGTCATGCGCGGCTGTAGTAAGCTTGTTTCGACGTCAATCTCTGTGAGTTTTATGAAAAACAATCTTCGCCTTTCGGAAGCTTTCGGTTGCGCGCTTGCGGTTTCAATTCTCGGAGCATTTTCTGCTGGTTGCTTTCCCGCAAGGGCGGGAGATGTTTCTTTCCCTACTATCATCAACGGTCCATCAAACGCTGATAGCCAGATGGTTTTGAAAGCCGCGAAGGCAGCTTTTGATTCGAAAGTGCCTCGTCTTGCCGATGCTGGAAGTGAGGTTCGCAGAAGAGACAAGAATCTCGTACTCTGGCCTGTTGAGCAATCTGATATCGAATGCGATACCACACTCTTCGATAAATCTCCGGATGGCGGAGAATCCACATTTCTAGTGCAGAAAAGGCCATTTGAAGGAACGCGCTACATCACACGTCAGAAACCTTTCAACTGGCAAGGTGACAACTACAGTGTTGCGCTGACGACGACTAACGACACTTCTTCTGAGATTTTCAAAAAACTCGGTGCCATAGAAATGAACCAACTCCCTAAAGGATATGTCAGTGTGACCGTAGATACATGGCAGCGTCCGTGGATTTTTAGAAATCCTTCAACGGGAAAGATGATAGCTGTGGTTACGGGACACCCTGCTGATTTTCTGGAAGACTGGAGTGTGTACGAGCCGACAAAGAGCAGCAAGTGTAAAGAGCTTTGCAAGATCCGATTTAGAAAACCCTCAAAGAAGGTCGCAGACCTTTTGCCACAAGGGCCTCTATCTCAATTAGCAGTGTTGCTCGACAGTATTATTGGAAAAGCCAAAGAAAATGAAGGAACGATGCAAGCGACTGCTCGCTTGCGTAATGACGTAGAGCGCATGTGGGGAAATTTGCTTTTGCGCCCATGGGCAATGAAACAGCCTGATAACTCGAAAGCTCAAGTTGAAAGGCATTTGAAACATTGGCAGCGCGGAGCGCGCAGCTACAAGGCTCAATACGCTCGACTGCAAGCGCTGTATCCGCAGGCTCAATTGGCGTTGACGCGGTATTACGAGCAAAATCTCAAGAAGTCTCACGCTGACGCCGCGAAGATGGCGGCTACGAATCTAGATATTGCTTATCGCAGTCACTTCAGTCTTTAGCTGTCTGGCGTGATGCTTTCGAATATTGGCATTGGAAAATCTCGGCGGCAAGTGTATGCTAGCGCCAAGCCGATTTAACACGCGTCCCCTCATCGGATTAAAGAGTATCTATGAAATTCGCTTTTCTAACGACAATTGCACTTTCGCTTTTCCTCGTCTCCATTCCTGTTGATGCAAAAGGGAAAGTCTGGACAATCGAAGACAGACAATTCCAATTGATGAAAGACATCAATGAAGGACAGAAAGGAAAACAGCTCACGAAGAAAGAAGCCGACCGTCTGCGCAGCGATCTTGCTGACGTTGCTCGCAAGAAAAAGAAGATGAAAGGCAAAGCTGATGACGGCAAGCTTACAGAAGACAATAAGAAAGAGCTGGAAGGCGATCTCAACGGCATTAGCGATTCGATTCACAAGTACAAGCTTGAGAAGCGGGCTCAGTAGGCAGACCCAAGACGATCTGTCCGCGATTTTTGCATGCCATCGTAGACATCAGCATTCGAAACAAATGGCGCACCGCAAGGCGCGCCATTTCAGTTCTTGACCTTTCAGATCTTTGGGACCTGTTTATTCGTGAGCGGTTACGCCCGGTCTCCTTGAACGCGACTCGTTCTTGATCCATACGATCAACATTTGGGCGAGTTGATCCGTAAGTTGGTTCTCTTCCAGCAGCAGGTGCTCGCCATCGCCGATAACCATGAGTAGTTTGTCCTGCGTTGACAATCCGTTGAAAAGTTCAATCGTCCCTTCCGGTTTGACCAGCTTATCTTTGAAACCGGCAATCAGTAGGACCGGCATTTTTTCAATCAAAGCGGCGGCGTCAAAATTGCCCTTCATAAACTCGTCAAATTGTTTCAGTTCTTTCGGGGTCAATTCCATGCGATTGCTCCGGTCGGCAAGCATGCGCTTTTGCAGGTTTTGGTTGGCAGTAGCCTTCTCGACGACTGTGGTGCCGACATCCATGGGCTTGTTTTTGTTTTCGATATATCGAAGACCGACATGCATCTTGGTTGTCAGGTTGCCGTAACGCTCACTGGATGGCACGGACGAGATCAGTCCATTGCACAAGTCCGGATAGCGCGAAGCCGCGCGCATCGCGATAGCGCCGCCCATCGATTCTCCGACGAGAAACACCGGCACTCCCGGATAAGCTTTGCGCACATTTTTCAGGGCGGATTCAATGTCAGTTAGGCAGGCATCGAAGTCAACCTTGTTGCCTTCGCGCTTATCAAGCCATGCACCGAAACCTCTGACATCAACAGCATAAACAGCAAATCCATGTGAAGCCATGACTCTGCCGAATTCGTCAAAAGAGTCGCTGCTGAAACCGAGACCGTGCACGCACAAGAGCACTTCTCTTGGTCTATCCATGGGAATCCACGAGCGGTGTGGAACTTTGATTTTGGCGCTCCAAGCCGGAATCACCGGTTTGCGGGCGGGGGGAGCTGCTTCTGCGAAAGTGTTGCTTGTAGCCATAAGGCTCGGAGCAAGGGTTGCAGCCTGCACAAGAAGGGTTAGGGCAATGCATTTGGTAAAACGTCCCAGCATGATTCGTTTCCTTAAATCAGTCATCGAAATGAGTCCACATTATGTCAGGCGGCTGGCTCTAATTGCATCCCCCGGTTTGGGTGTGGATCTCTGTGTCGCCAAATGACATCATTCGGCGCCCAGATTGTCCGCAAGGCAGACATCATGCGAGAATATGCGCATAATGCAGTCAATTCAATGGCAATTGTTCGTTGCAGGTGAGCCCGTGCAGCCGGGAGCAAATCTGCGTGTCAACGAAAAGTGGCAAAATGCGGCTGGGGCATATGTCGTTTTGCAACCCGCTGAAAAAGAAAAGACATCGACGTTTTGCGTTCGATACAACGTTAATATTGGCGGCAAGGACTACTTACTTTTGGAAGACGCACATTCCCCGGAAGGCGAATTGACGATCGTCCGATGTTTTTCTGCGGAGAGATTCGGCGCCATGGATCCCGACCGATTTTCAAGTTTGCGCAACGCGCTCATCGACTTTCTGCAGAGCGAAGTACCCACAAAAATAGAAGTGCTGGACAAACTCTTGGGTGGGCTCGAGGCACGATGATGTTTATATTTCGCCTTGCGCAAATTACAGTCAGTGTTATGGCGATTGCGCTTTTGTGTTCCTCTGCAAGTGCTCAAACAATCTCGCCAGCGGAAAAACTATTCCAGCGTGCAGATTGGGTTTTCAATAATGCCGAGCAAGTTCATTATGGTCACCGCAAAGTTCCGGCGATAAACCAAATCAAAAGCTTTAGCAATGGACGATGTGAGGCCGATACTGATTGTTCTGGTTTTGTTAGTTATCTATTGTCCGAGTTTCCTCAGCAATACGAAGCGATCAGAAGTTTGCAACCGGAAAGAAAGTATCCGCAAGCAAAGATTTATATGCAGTTTTTCAATGAACTGAAGTTGGACAAACCGACAAGCGGTTGGTTGAAGATTGGTCAAATCGAGGATTTGCGGCGAGGTGATTTGATCGCGTGGAAGAAGCCTCAGCCCCAAGATGGTGTGAAGAAAAAGTCCAATACCGGGCATGTCGCGATCGTGATTGATAAACAGGGGACGATTCAAGAAACCGAAATCAACGGAAAGACCTATCGATACCAGTCCATCAACGTTATTGATAGTTCGTCGGTAAAACATTTTCAGCCCGAACTGTTGCCACCGCTTTCTTCAATGCCGCACCGTGACGGCATCGGCAAAGGTGTTGTCAGAATAATTCTGGATCAATCTAATCGCCCGATTGGATACTGGGAGGGAACGTATTGGTATGAAGGCGGCAAGGAGATCAGGAAGCCGACGTTAACGGAGTCAATCGCATTCGCCCGTCTGGTGGCAAACAACAATTAGGAATTGTGCAGGAGCTGAGCTGAAATAGTCGCAGACGAAATCGCAGAAGAAATCGCAGAAGAAATAAGGATAGAGATATGTTCAAAGAAATCGTTTCGCAAGCTGTGCCATTCATCGATCACTGGCTTCAATTTCGATATGCCAGGCTGGAAATGCCTGGGTTTGTCGTCGCGATTTCGATTGACGGCAAAGTCGAATTCTTGAAAGCATACGGATATGCGGATGCGGAAAAGGGCGAACCGATGACTACCGATCACGTCTTTAGAATCGCTTCGCATAGCAAGACTTTCGCAGCTACCGCAATCATGCAGCTTGCAGAGGAGAGACTCCTGCATATTGATGAGCCTGTCGCGAAGTATGTTCCCTGGCTGCGCGACCACAAAGACCATCGAATGGAAAAAGTCACCATCCGTCAATTGATGTCTCACAGCGCAGGCATGATCAGAGATGGCAAAGATGCAAATTTCTGGCAGTTGACTAACAGCTTTCATGATCTGGCTGACTTCAAAAAAGCACTGATGAGTTGCGATCTTGTTTTTGACACCAACAAGCAAATGAAGTATTCGAATTTCGGTTATGCGTTGCTTGGATGTGTGGTTGAGGAAGTTTATGGCATGCCCTTCTCTAGCTATGTGCAAGCGAAAATTCTGCAACCGCTTGGTTTGTCGCACACGACATCCGAAGTAAATGATGATATGCATTCCAAGCTTGTCGTTGGTTATACTCGCCGTGGCCGCGAGAAAAAACGTCAAGCGATAGAGAAGCATATTGATACAAGACAAATGGCAGCCGCGACTGGATTCTGCTCGACAGCAGCTGATCTTTGTAAGTACTTCGAAGCTCACTTCGTTGGTTCGAAAAAACTATTGAATGACGAATCAAAGAAAGAAATGCAGCGAACACAGTGGCGTGTCAAAAACACACACATCGGTGAAGAGTATGGATTAGGTTTTCAAATTGAGTCGGTACTCGATAGAAAGGTTTATGGACACGGAGGTGCGTTTCCTGGTCAGCGCACAAAAACGATTTGCGATTCCAACGAAAAATTGATTATCGTGGTGCTAACGAATTGCATAGATGGCGAGGCATCTTACATGGCGCGTGGTTTATACACTGTGCTCGACCATTTTCATGGCAGTGCCTATCGCGCCGATCGAGAAACTATCGACCAACTGCGAAAATTCGAGGGAATTTACACAAGTCTTTGGGGCGACCTGGCAATTGTCGAATCCGGAAGAAATCTTATTGGTGTCGATCCAAATACTTGGTTTCCTTTCGGGCGCGATCAAGAAATTCAGGTGCTGGAGCTGGCCGGCGATAACAGGCTGAGAATTGCCAATGCGAACGGTTATTACAGCGAGGGCGAATATGCCGAGTTCGACTTTGACTTCAATGGCAACGTCATTTCCGTCGACTATGCCGGCTACAACATGCTGCCGGAATCCGAATACAGCCACGATTTCGCAAAAACCAAGGTAACTACCTAAATTAACCACCTAGAGAAGCGACTAATAAGGCGTTATACTTCCCTCTTTGAAATATATACAGGTTGACATTATGTTGAGACAAATACTCTCGTTAGCCCTGGTAGCCGCAGTCTCTTTCTCCGCGGCGACAAGTCCGGTTTTTGCCGGCGTGAGTGCTGTAGGTGAGATTAAGAACACCCCGAAGGATCATCCGGGGCTTGTATTGGACCAGTTTTACCTCGGGTGCTTATCACACGCCTCCTATCTAATCGGCGACCCGGTGAGCAAAACTGCAGTGGTTGTCGATCCTCAGCGCGACATCAGTCAATATGTCGAGGAGGCAAAGAAACAAGGTCTAAAAATCACACATGTTTTCCTGACCCACGTGCATGCCGATTTTGTTGCAGGGCATTTAGAACTGCAGCGAAAAGTAGGTGCAAAAATCTGTCTCGGTTCAAAAACAAAGGCGAGTTTTCCATTTACCAGAATGACCGAGGGCGATGTAGTCGACCTGGGAAATGTTCAATTGAAGGTTTTAGAAACGCCGGGGCACACTCCGGAAGCGATTTCTCTTCTCGTCTACAACTCCAAGGTGAATAAGGATAAACCATATGCAGTGTTGACTGGAGATTGCTTGTTCATTGGCGATGTCGGACGTCCTGATTTACTGGCATCGCAGGGTGTCACAGCGCAGGAACTGGCCTGTTTGCTGTATGACTCGACCCGCGAGAAGCTCATGAAGTTGCCCGATGAAACACTTGTGTATCCTGCTCATGGTGCCGGATCTCTTTGCGGGAAGAACTTGAGCACAGAAACTGTTTCTTCCATCGGACAAGAGAAGAAAACAAACTACGCGCTTAAGTCGATGCCGAAAGAAGAGTTCATTGCACTTATAACGGCGGATCAACCGAAGACTCCTCAGTATTTTGGCTATGACGCGAACTACAACTTGAGTCAGCATAAGACTCTAGACGAAGTTTTGGAAAAGTCGCTTAAACCTTTGACTGTGGATGAAGCTATTCAGCAGCGTAATGCCGGTGCTCATTTGTTGGATGGACGCGAATCCGATGACTTCGCAAAACGGCATGTAGTGGACGCGATTAGCATTCCAATGAAGGGGCACTATGCTACATGGGCAGGAACTTTCCTCGACCACAACAAACCAGTGGTGATAATTGCTGACGCAGGCAAAGAACGGGAGGCCGCAATGCGTCTTGGACGCATCGGGTTTGACAATGTTGTTGGCTACGTAAAGGACGGGATTGCTGCCTTTGAAAAGCGCGATGATTTGGTAGTCTCAAATGTGCGCGCGACACCAGAAACTCTCTCGGCGCAGATGAAGTCTGAGAAGCCGCCCATGGTTGTCGACGTCCGCAATGACGCAGAGTGGAATTCGGCGAATATTGAAGGCTCTGTGCACATGCCTTTGATTAGCCTTTTGGACAGAGTCGATAGTCTGCCTCGCGATCGTGAACTGGTCATTCTTTGCGCAACCGGAAATCGTTCATCTACTGCTGCGAGTCTATTGAGTCAAAGGGGGGTTACGCGCGTAACTGATTTGGCAGGTGGAATAGAAGCCTGGCAGAAGCAGCATCTGCCGGTTAAGCAAGCGGTGAGCTGCACTAAGAACTCGGAAGTCATGGCTCCTAGAGATGAGAACACCTCAAAACGAGACGCCAAAACAAGCAACTGATTTGCCGGAAAGCATTGACGTTAGCAGGCGAAAATTTTTGCTTCTAGCGGCGACTTTAGCAGCTGGCAGTTTGACGTCCGCATGTTCGCGCGTGCGTCAGGAAGACTATCAGAAAGGCGGAATTATTCAGGTAAAAGAAGGTCTCTCCGTCGCTCGTTTTCCCGAGAAAGAAGAGTTGATCATGCTGACTGATCGTCCTCCACAGCTCGAAACGCCTCTATTTTATTATCGCCAGGATCTTACGCCCAATGAAGCTTTTTTCGTGCGCTGGCATTTTTCCGGCATACCGACTTCCGTTGACCTGCAAACATTCAAACTTGAAGTTGGTGGACACGTTCAAAAGCCAGTTTCACTCTCCGTCGAAGAACTGCGAAGACAGTTTGAACCTGTGTCAATCGTCGCCGTAAATCAATGCTCCGGCAATTCGCGCAGCTATTTTGCACCGCAAGTGCCAGGCGGACAATGGGGACATGGTGCTGTAGGTAACGCACGGTGGACCGGTGTGCGTCTAAAAGATCTATTAAACAAGGTTGGAGTAAAATCGCAGGCCGCGCAGGTTACATTCGCTGGTTTGGATGAGCCACCTCTCTACAGCATGCACAAATTTGTGAAAGCCTTGGACATCGACCACGCCACTGGCGATGATGTTTTGGTTGCTTATGAAATGAATGGCGAACCGCTGCCGATGCTAAACGGCTTTCCACTTCGTTTAGTGGTGCCGGGATGGTATGCGACTTATTGGGTCAAATCATTAGCTAAGATCGAGGTTTTAGCCAGTAAGTTTGACGGTTTTTGGATGGAAAAGGCATATCGTATTCCTAAAAACGAAAATGCCAGTGAGACTCCTGAGAATCTAGCGAAGGATACTGTTCCAATTAATCGAATGAACGTGCGTTCGATTGTGGTTCGCCCTGATGTCACCGACGTGGTGCGCGCCGGTAAGTCGTTTGAATTGGAAGGAATCGCTTTCGATGGTGGCAGCGGGATTTCAAAAGTGGAAGTCTCAGTTGACGGAGGCACCACTTGGTCCGCGGCAAGATTGGATGATACCGATTATGGCAAGTTTTCGTTTAAGCGCTGGAGAATGTCTTGGACACCTGCTTCCAGTGGGAAGTTCAAAGTAATGACCAGAGCTACCTCCGGAGATGGAAGAGTTCAAGGAGCGCAATTTTGGAACAAGAGCGGTTACATGAGAAATGGAATTGAGCAGATCGAGGTTCCGGTGGTTTAGCGCAATGAAAATTTTAAGAATGCCGGTTTTCGCGATCTTGATACTGTCCGCAGTACTCTATCTAGTGTCATACACTTGTGGAGCGCCGCCTGTGAAGGCTGAAGACACTAATTCCAAAGGCGAACCAACGCAGCTGAATGTACCCAAAGACGCGAAAACAGACAAGAAAGCAGTCCAAGTTACCAGCAAGTCGATAGAGTTGCCGCACTATCCAGCTGATTTTCCACCGGGCAAAGGAAAAGAGCTGTTTGTCTCTCGTTGTGGTGTATGTCATACGCTCAGATACGTTACGATGCAGCCGCATTTCCCAGAGAAAACTTGGGCCAAGGAGGTGGACAAAATGATAAAAACGTACGGTGCCCACATCGACAAAAAGGAAGCAAAAGAGATCGTTGATTACCTCAACACAATTAAAGGCAAGAGCCCGAGCGTGAATAAGCAGTAATGGCGGAATCACCAGACGAGATCAAATATTCGGATAAAGGAAGCGGCAACAAAACGCCCGTGATTCTCGCCGTCCTGATTGCTATTTTTGCTGCAGGCGTTTCAATTTGGGGAGTTAACAGCACCGGACTGATGGCCGGAATTCCGGATGCAAGCGCTCCTACAGCATCACCACCGACGGTAGCACTGCCGTCTGATAAAAACGAAAAGGAGCGTTTGCTCAAGTTAGGTGCAAGAGTTCATCAAGAAAGCTGCGCAGGCTGTCATTCTGTCGATGCAAAACTAATTGGACCCTCGTATATAGCTATCTGCAGGAAGTATGGCGAATCAACAGAAGTTAATGGCGCTCCAACTCCTGGTGTTACTGATCAAATCGATGTCAGCGCAATAAGTGCAATTAGTTTTGCCACCACTCATCCCAAAAACAATTGGCAATCATATCAGCGCGGTCCTGAATTGAGTCTGTCTGCAGAAGAGCGGCGAGCCGTGGCTATCTGGATCTTCAATTTCTCCAATGAAAGGGAGGGTGCGGATGACTAATTCTCCTGAGAATCTGAAGTCGTCCACCATGCCTGCAGTGGAGTTCGGATTGATCAAGGCGCACGCGATCGCGGCTATGGTTACGGTGCTGATAGCCGTTACTTTCGGAATATTGGTATCACTGAAACTGCACACCCCCGATTTTGCAAGCGCGAGTCCGTTCTTGACGTGGGGACGATTGCGTTACAACCATACCCAAGGGATTTTCTTTGGATGGCTGGGCAACGCGTTCTTGATGTTCCTCTATTATGCTGTTCCGATGCTCTCGATGCGTCCCGTTCTCAGCCGCAAGCTCGGATGGATTCTTTTTAGTCTGTGGAATTTTGCAGTTGTTTTGCCGGGTTGGTTGCTGGTGCTCGCCGGCTTTAGTCAGCCTCTGGAATGGGGTGAGTTTCCACTTATTGTTGATGCGTTTGTAGTAGTTGCATTTCTCGCGTCTGTCGCTCAGTTTGCAATACCATTGTTGAAGACAAGACTTTCATCTCTTTATGTCAGTGGCTGGTACATTCTGGGTGGACTCATATTCACGCTCTTTGCGTATCCGATTGGCAATGTCATTCCGCAGATTGTGCCCGGTGCTCAAGGTGCTGCTTACAGCGGACTGTGGATACACGATGCCATTGGTTTGTACGTGACACCACTCGCTCTTTCAATGGCGTTCTTTGTTGTTCCGCTGGTGACCAAGAGACCGATCTACAGCCACTTCCTGTCGATGCTTGGTTTCTGGCTGCTCTTCTTTGTCTATCCGTTGAACGGAACGCATCATTACGTCTTTTCAGCGATCCCGATGGATGCACAAAAGGGCGCGATCGTCGCGTCTGTTTATTTAGGCATGGACGTAATCTTGGTGGTGACAAATCTCCTCGTTTCCATGCGGGGATGTTCAAAGCTGTTAAAGGAAGACCTTTCTCTGCGTTTCGTCTGGATGGGGACAATTCTGTATTTGATTGTCAGCTTGCAAGGTTCCATGCAGGCGCTATTGCCTTTCAATCGTCTAGTGCACTTTAGCGATTGGGTGATTGGTCATTCTCACCTGGCAATGCTAGGCTTTGCTACTTTCACCTCTATTGGTGGCATGACGTACGTTTGGCAGCGAGTTCCGCACGCACGTTTCAACAAGAGGGCGCTAAATCACGCTTACTGGCTTTTATTGATTGGAATGATCACAATGGTGTCGCTGCTGACTGCAGCAGGCATTGCCGAATCGAAAGTTTGGGAAACATCGCTTCCTTGGCTCGAATCTGTCAGAGCCGCCAAAGACTATTGGATGTATCGCACTTTCTCTGCCGTATTGGTGATCGGCGGTTTCATTTCGCTTTTCACATCCTTCTTCACTGGCGCAGCGCGTGAATCATCTGCCCAGACTGTATCGACTGTAATCGACAACAGTGCAGTTGGTAATCAAACAAGAGAGACCGAGCCGGACGTAGACAATGAAATCAAAGCTGCATCGCCGGTACCCAAACGTTTGGGAATGGCATATGCGGCTGCGGGAATCGGCGGTATCGGTTTTTTCTTACTATCGTTCACTGTATTGGCTGTGATACCAGGTATGGCACTGCAAAATGAGATTGCAAGAACAAAGCCATCGACAATGTTACTTCCAACTGAGCAAGAGCAAAGGGGTCGCATTGTTTATGCCAGAGAGGGTTGCGCTTACTGTCATACTCAGCAGATTCGCACTGTTCGACAGGACGTCGAGCGATTTGGTGCGCCTACTCGCGCCTGGGAAAATCGTTATGACTATCCTCAATTGTGGGGAACTCGCAGAATCGGTCCTGACCTCTCGAGAGAAACTAGCATTCGCTCTGATGATTGGCAATTGACACACTTGTATAATCCGCGCTCGATTGTTCCGGATTCGGTAATGCCATCCTTCCCTTGGTTATTCGATGGTTCGCCTGCAAAACCGAAGGCAGAAGCCGCTGATTTGCTTGCGTACATAAAATCTCTCGGTAAAGCTCGGCAGTTGTCTGGAAATGATCCAAAGCAATTCACGCTTGCACCGAATTGTGAATGTCCTGATGAAGTCAAGAAAATTGAAACAACTCCGGTGCCCCTGGACGCTAGTGGTTCGACGCGAACTGTAAATGTGCCACCATTTGAAGTTACTTTGCCTGGTGATGCTGCGAAACTAGCTAATCTTCAGCGCAAGGGCGCTGCTATTTTTGCCAGGAATTGCCAGGGCTGTCACGGAGAAATGGGAGATGGACAGGGACCGGCGGCGGAAGGCTTGCTGCCGAAGCCTTCTGGATTGATCGAGGCAAACTACACAACCAAGCATCTTGTATCCGTGCTCATGAACGGAGTTCCGGGAACAGCGATGCCTGCCTGGAGAGACTTACCTAGAGGTGATATCGAGGCATTGGTTGCGCACCTCAAGACGCTTCCTGAGCGGCCCGTTTACATAACCTCTGCAGAAGAGATGGCAAGCAAGGAAGTGCAAGAGGGAAAGAAGATTTACGAGCAGAAATGTCTTTCCTGTCACGGTATTGAGGGTGATGGCAAGGGACCAGCCGCCGCAGGGCTTGATCGACCGCCCGCGAATTTCAAAGAAATTCAACCAGAACCGGATGATCTTCTAACGGTGCTTGAAGTAGGCGTTGCCGGAACGAGCATGCCGCCGTGGAAAGACCAGCTCACAGAGCAGGAACGGGACAATCTCTCAAGGTACGTTCAAGCATTTTTCGTGGAGGAGACCAAGAAGTGATCTACGGTCTACTTATCCTGATGACTGTTCTAATTGGTGCTTACGTTTTGGCTTGGTTCGTCAGCCCATCGTTGCGCAAATGTTTGGAAAGACCAAATCAAAATTTGTTGGATAACAGTGAAAAGTTCGAGCAAGTGCACAAAAACTCTAGCGGAGTGCTGAAATGAAGGGCGAGGATAAAGTCGAGATTCAAGAGCTGACCGCGCGTTATGCCAACGCGATGGACGATACCGACCTCGACTCATGGATGGCGACCTGGGATGCGAACGGATTGTGGAAAGGGGGATTGGGAGATTTCCAGGGAACCGATAAGCTGAAGAAACTCTTTGCTGCACTAGGCGAGCGGATTAAGAACAGACGCCACGTGATGACCAATTTTGTAATCGAGGGAGATGACGCGCAGGCGACGCAGCGTTGTTACATGTTGGTGTTCGATCGAGTGAATGAAGCTCGACTCATAGCTTCGGGCGTTTACAATGACCGCCTAATTAAGTCTGACGGTAAGTGGAAGTTTCTGGAGCGCCGGGTAGCTCTTGACCCGAGTTTCCGACCATAGGATCCCAAAGGAATTTGATCATGCTGAAACAGATTGTTATTGCTCTTAGCTCGGTTGTCATGCTGTCTGGTGCATGTTGGGCTAATGACATTGAAGTTCAGGAGAAGATTCGCACAAAGAGCGGCGAATGGATGGCGCAGATGCGTCAGGTGGATAAACTCAAGGCTCAGAAGAAGTGGGACGAAGCTGAAGCCATTATTCGCAAGATAATGGATGAAAGGCAAGAACTGAAGCTTAACCTGAGCGGTGAAAAGAGATCTTTAGCTGAGCTATTCACGGCTTCAGGCAAACTGGCCGACGCCGAAAAAATGTACAAGGAGCAAATTGCAGATCGAGAAACTCACGATGGGGTGGAGGATTTCATACTGGTTCCTGTCTTGAATCAATATGCTGAATTTCTGCGTGCTCACGGTAGAGCGAAAGAAGCTGTTCCGATAGAGCAACGTGCAAAGGCAATTGAAGCCGATGTAAACAAGCCACCCAAAAAACAAATCGCTGCAATTATGGGTGATGCCAAACTCAATAACAACGACAAGTATTCAAAGCTCTGCGATCTCGGCAAGCGATACTTGGATAGCGACAATGCCACCAAAGCATCATTCGCTTGCACTGAAGCGATCAAAGTGAATCCGTACAAGTCCAGAGCCTACAAGATGCGTGCTCAGACTTACTACCAGTTGGAAAAACTGCAGCTCGCGCTCGACGATCTCAATAACGCCCTCAAAGCAGACCCGAAAGATGCAGAAGCGCTCTTCGATCGTGGCCGTCTCTATCAAAGTTTGAACAAACCACTTAAAGCACTTAAGGACTTTGATTCCTCAATTGCTTTGCGACCGGATGATGTTGACACCCTTGGTTATCGAGCTAAGCAGTATGCAGCGCTGGGACAAATCGACAAGGCGATTGCCGACTATACAGCCGCCATTAAAGCTCAGCCGCGTTCTCATTGGGCTTACATTCAGCGTTCCTTGCTCTACCGTGATAACAAAAAAGATACCGCTCAGGCGCTCAAGGACATCGATAAGGCGCTCTCACTCGCGCCCAGAAACATCGATGACTGGGAGTTGCGTGCCGAAACGCTCATGAAAGCCAGGCGCATGAAAGAGGCAACGGCCGATGCGACCAAGATGATCGAAATCGAGCCACAAAGCACTCAGGGATACTCAATGCGGTCAAGAATCTATAAAACCATTGAGGGACCAAAATCCAAGAATGCCGCTGCCGACCTGGCGACCATCGAAAAGCTGAGAAAAGCGCCCCAATAGTTAGGCATTTTAGGAACAGCGCCTGTATATATCCGTCTAGATCCCCATTGGTTTGTTCTCCTGTTATATGAGAAGATGACCTGGGTCTCCTAACAGGAAAGGACGAGATGATGAACAGGTTTGCGATTGCTTTGTCTGTGGTTTTGTTTGCTGCGTTCAGCCTTATTCCGGCTGCAGACGCGGGGGCGGTTACCAAAGGCATCAAAAAGGGTTATAACGCCACTGCAAACGGTGTTAAGAAGAGCGTTCGGGTTACAGAGAGGGGCACAAAGAAAGGGCTTAGAGTTACGGAAGGCGGTGTGAAGAAAGGCGTCAAAGTCACAGTTGGCGGCACCAAAAAGGGCCTGCGTGCGACTGATCAGGGCGTGAAGAAAGCCTGGCGCAGCACAACCAAATTCGTGAAGAAGGTGTTTTGATCGAGCGAGCACAGCTTAGTACTCGAATTTCAAGGACCCAGGTCACCTGGGAGCGCCGGCCTATCGTCGGCTTTTTCCTTTTGTTTGTTCTTGCTCTCGTCGGCACTGCCGCATTTGCCAAAGGAAACGAGGGCGCCAATGCAAGTGGACTTGAGTCGATGCCCATGGCGGCGCCGCCTATTCACAGGGGCGAGGCTTCTACGAGTGCAGCTGCACCGTTTTCACTAAATGCCTCGAAAACGCAAGAAAACACAACCATCCCGCGCCCATCGTTTAACCTGAATGCTTCGAAATTCACCCAGGGCGTTGAACAGACTGATCCTCAGCTGCAGCCAGGTTCGCCCAAGTTTGATGTATCCGCATTTAAGCAGGCTCCTCTTGCTGGAAATGTTCAAACCAGCGGGCCGCTTACTGGTGGAGTGCAGGCGCTAAAGCTGTTGGCGAATTACGACATTGAATTGATCGTTGACGAGTCTCTTTCAATGAGGCGGACGGACTGCCCAGGAGGCTTGTCACGTTGGAACTGGTGCGGAATGCAAGCGGGACAACTGGCAAAACAGCTTGCACCATACGTTCGAAACGGATTCACCTTAACCACTTTTGCCGGCGGCTATGAGGTTTATGAGAAATCTAGCCCTGAGCATGTTATGCAGTTGTTTCAAAGTCCGATGTTCACTTTTGGAACTAGAATGTCACTGCCCCTGGACGATAGGCTGAACAACTATTTCAACAAGAAACAAAGCAGCGGTAGGCCTCTTCTCATTGCCGTCATTACTGACGGCGTTCCTGCACCGCGACGCGAACCATTTTTGGTGGCAGATGTTCTTATAAACGCGACGAAGAGAATGCGTGATCCTCGAGATGTTACTGTCGTATTTTTTCAAATCGGAGGGGCTGACTTCAAAGGGCAGCGCTTTCTTAGTTACTTAGACAATGGTTTGATGGCAGATGGTGCGCGGTTTGATATCGTAAAAAATGTGCCGATGGAGCGTCTTGCTCAAATCGGTTTGGCACAATCTCTGGTAAATTCGATTCAAGAGTTCGCGGCGCAGAATAAACTTGCACCAAGTGTTCGTTGATTGCAAGGCTTAAATAGAATCGTTGTTTAGAAGCGTTAGTTGGGAACGAGATGAAGATTTGGGTTGATGCTGATGCTTGTCCGGGTGCAGTCAGAGACATTGTCATTGCGGCATCACACAAGCGAAAGATTGAGACTGCATTTGTTGCAAATAAGCCGCTTGCCCTGCCGGTTTCCGATTTGATCAAATTTGTCCTTGTTGGAAGTGCTCCCGATGCTGCCGACGCGTATATTCTTGAACAAGCGCAGAAGGGAGATCTTGTTATTACGCAAGACATTCCGCTTGCTCATCCACTTGTTCATAAACAGATAGTTGTGATTAGTCCTCGGGGTTTGATCTTCGATGAGGACAATATCGGAGAACGACTTTCAGTGCGTGACATGTTGCAAGACATGCGTGATGTCGGAATTGTTACGGGCGGACCGAAACAATTTGGCGAGAAGGAAAAGCGTGAATTTGCATCGAGCTTTGATAGAGAACTCACGAAACTCATAAAGAAGGTGTAGATTAGTAGTCTCATGAAAATTCAAGAAATTGAGATTTCGGGCTACAGGTCTATTGACGACCTTAAACTTGAACTGAACAATGTGACAGTTCTGGTCGGCGCAAATGGCTGCGGGAAAAGTAACATCTATCAGTCGATAAATCTGATCGCTGCGGCTGCGACGGGGCAATTTGCGCGTCGCATCGCAGAAGAAGGCGGCATGCAGTCGATACTATGGGCCGGTGATAGAGGGAAGCGAGAGCAGATAAGGACGCGTCTATCAGTCGGATTTGAACAGCTTCGCTATTCAATAGAGTTTGGGCTGATGCCGGCTAGTGAACGACTGGCCGGTTTCGTCTATCCGGACGGCACGCAAGATACGGAACTCTCAATCTTTAAGCTTGATCCAGATATCAAAGAAGAGACTGTTGAAATAAAAACTGGTAAGCGTCTGGTTAATCTGTTGAAGAGGAAACGGTCGATTGTCCTAGCGAAAGATATCGACGGCGAGGAACAGGCTTATCCAGATGCTCTTGGTGAAAGTGAATCTGTTCTATCCGAACTACGAGAACCACATAGATTTCCGGAGCTCGCGAATCTCAGATCTCAGTTTCTTCGCTGGCGTTTCTATCATGATTTTAGAACTGATCTACAGTCTCCCATCAGAGATCCACAACTAGCAACGATGACGCCGGTTCTTAGTCACGACGGCAGAGATCTGGCGGCAACACTTGCAACAATTCGTGCGGTAGGAGACAAGGCGAAGCTAAATCATTCGTTGAAAAAGGCCTTCCCTGATTCCGATGTAATTGTTGAGGAAGAAGGCGGTACAGTTCATATGCGTATGAGTTTTCCAGGAGTAACAAGAGAACTCGAGGCTAGAGAACTTTCTGATGGAGTTCTGCAGTATCTGTGTTTGCTTGCCGCTTTGTTGACGCCGCGCCCGTCACCATTTATGGTGCTCAATGAACCCGAGACAAGTATACATTTTGATTTGCTGAAACCAATGGCGGATTTAATTACTGCGGCATCGGAGAATTCTCAGATACTACTCACCACTCACTCGAAAGAACTCGCACGAGCGCTTCGACTCAAAGGGGCGACAACATATGAGTTGGAAAAGATTGATGGTGCGACTTGTCTGCGGGGAAAGCGCAAGGTAAGAACGCAGGAACAAAAGATGCGTGGTTGGCTTGGTCCAGAAACAGATGTAATGGAAGATGAGTGAGGGGTGTGGTGAGTCTCGCTGAATTCTCAATTCAAAACTATCGCTCCATTAAGCATGCTTGGCTGAAGCTTGATCGCATGAATGTGATTGTCGGTCCAAATGGATCAGGCAAAAGTAATTTATATCGAGCTATTTATTTACTCGCCTCAACCGCATCTGGAAGATTAGCCAGGAATGTTGCGGAAGAAGGTGGTATGTCATCCGTTCTTTGGTCTGGAAAAGGTTCAGACAATAAGAAGGTTGAGCTTTCTGTGAAACTAGACAATTTGCAATACGATCTTACTTTTGCCGCCTTGTCACCTTCTCTTGGTGGTGGCAAAGATTCTGTTTTCAAAAACGATGTTGAAATTCTCAAAGAGGAGATTAACATCAAAAGCGGACAGTCTCGCTCTTGCATTTTGAAACGTAGCAAGGCAGCTATCTACTTGGTTGATGCAAAAGGCACCAAGGTTGATTACACCATGCGCGTGCCTGCCAATGAATCGATTCTCTTTGGGATCAGAGAGCCTCACCGTTTTCCACAACTTTCTGCTCTCAGGCAAGAGTTCTTAAGTTGGCGATTCTATCATCACTTTCGTACTGACAAAGAATCTCCTTTGAGAAAACCTCAGTTGGCCGTAATGACACCAAGAATGGCTCACGATGGGAGTGACTTCGTTTCTGCAATTGCCACTATTCTTCAGTGGGGAGACAGCAATGGGTTGCTCAATAGTTTGGATGATGCGTTTCCCGGTTCCGATTTAGCAATATCCGAGTCGTCTTCTGGTTTGCGTGTCTTGTTCAAGTCTTCTGATTTACGCAGAGCATTTCAGACGCATGAATTGTCCGATGGCACGCTCCAATATTTGTGTTTGCTCGCGGCTCTTTATAGCTTGGATCCACCATCTGTGTTGGTAATTAATGAACCGGAGACTAGTCTTCATCCTGATCTAAGCGAACCGTTGGCCCGACTCCTGGTAGCAGCTTCGCATCGCTCACAAGTTTGGATTACTACGCATTCTCGGGATCTTGCCGACTCGATCGTAGAGCTTGGAGGATATTCTCCGATTGAGCTTGAGAAAGTGGAAGGTGAAACCAAATTGCTGGGCGTAAGTATGGGGCGTTATCGAGAGTCCTTTCAACAATCGGAAGACGACGACTAGGTCCAATGCGCCCCTACGCTTCGCTATACACTATGCAGTTTTCGAAAGATCGATCTTCTCGTGCTCTGTTCCTTCTTCTTTGTATTCTTCGCCAGTTACTGCCGCTTTCAAGAATCCAAATAATTGAACGATTGAATACGATGGTGCATCCCAATATTCTGCGTATTCAGGAGTAACGCGCAACACAGCGATCATCGGATCGTCTGGACCTTTCGGAAACCAAGCTTTCATCAGCGGATTCCAAAGCTCATGTACTTTTGCCGTGTCGCGGTAAGTTTGCCCACTGCCGGAAATGGAAACGTATCTCTGCGACTTCACATCCATGTAAACCAAATTTACCTGTTCTTGCTGACTGACTTCAGCCACCTTTGCAGTGTTGGTGTTTGTGAGAAACCAAAGTGCATCATCAACATTAACTTCATGAGTGGCCATTGGTCTGCTGCGCAACTGACCATCTGCGCTGACAGTCGTTAACATCGCAACCTTAATGTCTTTGATTAGTTCCTGCAGTTTCCTTTTGGAGTCTTCATCATAGTAATTCTGACCTGTCATCCTGTTTCTCCTTTGCACGCAATTCTGCGCGTTGCTCTGGTTTCAACAGAAGGACTGGTGAATAAGTCTATGGTTCCAATTGTTTAAGGCATTACAACACTTGGCTCAGTTGCCGGCGGTGGTGAATATCCGCTGTTGCCGACAGGCTGGCTCACAGTTGGCTGTGACGGCACCACTGGAGCTGGTTGTGGTGATACAGGTTGCCCAGGAAGTGTGCTTGTGGAGCTCGTTGTCGTTCCTGTCGCTGTGCCATCAAAGTTGGCTGGCGCCGTCTTGCTCATCATTGTGAATCCAAAGAATGCAATAACAATCACCACAACCAGCACAGCAATCATCATATAGCCGGCGTTGTTGTTAGCAGGCATATCACGATTTTGAAACTGATAGTTTGCATTTGGATCTTGCACAGGAAGACCGGATGCAGATGAAGATGTCATTGCGGATTGATAGTTGTTGTAGTTTTTCATCCACTGCGGTTGTTCGCCAGGCGGTTTTGCCGGTGCTGCAGGCGGGCGCGAACCGGGAGTGGGGATAGCATTGAGGTCGCTGGCACTAACGCTTGCCGGATTTGAGTTACCCATCCCTGGTGTGGGGATCGCATTCAACTGATCTGCAAAACTCATTCCACCCGCTGCAGCTGGTGCTGGTGCCGGCGCCGGTGCTTCCGGTGCTTTTGCGGCACTGCCTGGAGTTGGAATCGCATCAAGCTGACTCTTGGTGATTGACGCGGCCGGCTTCTGACCGGGGGTTGGGATGGCATTTAGCTGGTCGGCCATATTAGGCTCCGCTTTTCCTGGCGCCGGAACTGGCGCAGGGGACGGCTTTGCGCCCCCCGGTGTGGGAATAGCGTCCAGAGCCGATTTCATGTTTTGCTGGCTACTGGCTGGTTTTGGGGCTGGAACTGGTGCAGGAGCAGGTTTTGCCGCTGCGGCTGCTGGAGAACCCGGGGTTTTAATAGCATCAAGCTGTGCTTTCATGCTATCGCCTGCTGCGGCGTGACCCTTGCAATGTGCGTCTGGGGATGCCGGATCGGCGACTTTGGATTTCCCACAAATTGAACAGGTATTTGCGTCAGTCATAGGTTTAACTCAAAATCGGGGCGATTATTAACTATGTCAAAACATTATATACGCTAGGTTTGTACCCGATTTTTCGGCGTGTACACCACCCCCGAAAGAGTCACAGGTTGGCTGTAGAGGATTTTGTCACGAGGCAAACGTTTTGCCTTTTGCGAACTTTCGCGCAATTGCGGCTGTTTTTTGCAGGCAGAAAACCATGTAAGGCCGATAAAATCATCGTTCGGACAATTCCGCAATTTAGGAATGAAACAAGGACAAATTCATGACAAGTACGATGCAATTGAAGAACCGGCAGTTTCGACTTAAAACAAGACCAAACGGTCGGGTGACCAAAGACAATTTTGATTTTGTCGAAGAGAACATTCCCGAATTGGCGAAAGACCAGATTTTGGTGCGCACCATTTACCTTTCGCTTGATCCGACGAATAGAATTTGGATGAGCGATATGGAGCAATACTTGCCGCCGGTCCAAATTGGTGACGTGATGCGAGGATTGGGGATTGGAAAAGTAATTCAATCTAAGAACTCAAAATTCAAAGAAGGCTCTTACGTCAGCGGTGTGCTGGGTTGGCAGGAATATGTAGTGTCGGATGGTAGAGGCGCTTGGCCGCTGACTGTTCTTCCGAAGCTGCCCGGATTGTCTTTAGAGATTATGGCGGGAGCCGCTGGAATGACCGGACTGACCGCTTACTTTGGGCTATACGAAATCGGCAAGCCTAAAGAAGGTGAGACTATGGTTGTTTCTGCAGCAGCAGGAGCGGTGGGAAGCATTGTCGGACAGCTCGGTAAAATTAGTGGTTTGAGAGTTGTTGGTATTGCCGGTGGTGAAGAGAAATGCAGATGGCTCAAGGATGAACTAAAATTCGATGCTGCAATCGACTACAAGAATCCCAATTGGAAACAGCATCTAGAGGATGCAACTCCCAATGGTGTCGATATCAACTTCGAGAACGTTGGCGGCGAAATCATGGAAGCCGTCTACAAACGAATGAATCTGCATGGACGTTTTGTTCTTTGTGGACTGATTTCCGGTTACAACGATACGGATGACAGCAAGTCGCGAATCAGTATTGCGCCTGCGTTGATGAAGCGAATCAAGATTGAAGGTTTCATCATTACTGACTACGTTCAACGGTTTCAGGAAGCTGCCACTAAAATCATCATGTGGATGGCGGCAGGCAAAATCAAGCACAAGGAAACAATCATTGAAGGACTTGATAAAGCTCCTGAGTCATTGAATCTGCTGTTCGATGGCGGCAATGTCGGCAAGTTGCTGATCAAGGTTTCCGAGCCGTAGACCGTCCGCACTATGCCAGCCATGAAACGCGTGCACCCTGGAAAAGTGGTTTCTCCGAACCTCTCCAGGAAATCCCTTAATAGGGGGTGCGTAGTTTCGTGGAAAGCATTAATATAGTGTCAGTCGTTCGTTGAGTCGTCTTCGGGGTGAGGCATCATGGGAAAAGAGCAAAAGCAGAAAAAAGAAGTGAAAAAGAAGCCGGCTAAGACTCAGAAAGAGAAAAAGGCGGCAAAACAAGAGAAAAAGCGTTCCGGCTCGTAGGACAGCCTTATTCAAGTTTCAAAGCCATAAGCAAGCGCCGCGTCGCTGCTTGTGGCTTTTTAGTCGACAAGAGGAAGGTGACACCGACGAACGGTGTTTTCAATGATCAATTTGCATTAAAATAGCCTGCTGAATCATTCGGTCACTTTGGTTTCTTCCGGTATCTCAAATGCCTGGCGCAGCAATAATGTGGATTCGAGACGGCGTTCTGGTTAACAGAATGCACCTCAATCCCGTTGCGTTCGCTTTTGCGTACTGGTTTTTCACACCTCCTGAGAAGCGTTCGAGACTATCGATTGAGCGATTGATCAATTTTGGCTTCACTAAGTCCGGCTTCTCATGCGCCGATAAAATGTTTCTCTTCAATCAAGAGAACGATAATGCGCTTTCGAACGTGGATGCTGCCGCTAGCTTTTACAATGAACTGGCCACGGCAGCGGCTGAGTCATGCTCTTATTTTGATGGAGCCGTGAGCCTTCTGGAGGACCTTCAGAAGGCGGGTGTATACAGCTACATCACGTCGGCGGTCGAGCAGGAAGTACTCGACAGATGGGCGCAAAGTACCCAGGGAAAATTGATCAGTCCAAAACTTATGGAAATTTTGGGGCGTCGACCGAATTTTTTCAAAGGCACCGATCACTTCGAATACGTCAGCGATACTGTCAAGCCTGATGTTATCTACTATGTTGCAGATGCGGTTTCGGAATTGCTGACGGTGCTTGCAAACAAAGAGAGATTCAAGATTGTTTCAGTTGGTTTTTCCTATTGCATCGATAAGCCGCAAGTGATGGAGGCGGTCAGATTGGTGAAGGAAACTCTGGCACGATTTCCAGCTGATGCAATTCCCTATAGTGAAGACTTGCAAGTTGATGAAAGCAAATTACAAGTGCCGGAAGAGTACCAGTTGGCTGAATCACTTAAAGGTGCTGGCGCAGACCACGTCGCTGGCGGCGACGCCAATGAGATATTTCCGAATCTGCGAAAGTACTTTGTGGAACAAGGATTGCTGAAGCAATAGCCAGAAAAGCCTTTGGTCAGTACGTTTGGAATGGTTTTGCGACGTGGTGTGGCACCCCCTCGCGGCGTTTAATCTTCGTGACCAACTTCTGACCGCACACTGCCTTAGAGTGCAAGTACCCCTCAACTAAGCAGCTGCCGAAGTCGCGTTAATGTGATTTCCAGCACATGGCGTTGAGATTCGACTGCCCGGATACGCCTTCCGAAGCACAGTCGTCCATACAAAACACTTATGAGGAAACCTTGATGACATACGAGAGCCATCGCGGTGGAGAAGTACCCACTCAACAGCCCGCACCTCAACTCAATTTGCTTGATGTGAACAGCAATCGCAATTCCAATCGTAACGATAACACCAATAACAATCGCAACGACAATCGCAACGACAATACATTGATTAACGCACCGCGTCAGGATGTCCGAGTAAATACAGGACCAACAACGTCTGATTCGCGCTCCAGTGCCGTTTCCGGATCTTCATCGAGCTCTGATGCCCGAGGCGGTTCCGCACAAATCAATGACAATCGTACTGAAAACGTCAAATATTATGGTGGCAGCGCTACTGCACCGAATGTCTATGCCAGCGGCTTTTGCAGTGAAGGCGGAAGCACTGGAGTTTACGTTCTAGGATTTGGTGTGAGTGGTGGCAAAACCACCCTCAATCAGGAATGTCTCAAGAAAGAAGATTTCCAGCGCACAATGCAACAGGTCTGCAAAGCGAGCGACGAACATGCGATGGTTGCGTTGCAGTCATTTCAGCTAGAACTGCAGGCTGGCAATCAGTTGGGAACCAATCCCTATGCACCTGGCGTCGGCGCCGGTGCACGCAGAATCGCTAACGCCAAGGCTGAAGTTTCACTTCAATTGGATAGCGTCTGTTCCACCTTGGCGAACAGTGCCGATGCAACCATGGACTCAATGAAGAAGTTGGGTCTGGATAAGCCAATCATCATTCCTGCGCAAGCAAGTAACGCCGCTGATCAAAGGCTGATTGACGAAGCCGTCGCCCAAAAACTAGAAGAATTCAACAACCGTGTCACGAAGGTTGAGCAGAGATCGACTGAGGTGAATGTCACCACCATTAACGTATTGCCGGAGCCACCAAAACCTGTACATCGTCCTCAACCAGCCAGGCCGGCAAAACCTGCGGCTCCTGCGCCTGCAGATGATTGCCCTCCCGGCGCAAAGAAGAAATAACTGGCGACAATTGAGGAATTTTCGATGAGACATGTGGAGTATTCTGGTGCCGATTTCGATCGGCATCAGACGGAACAAAGGAGCGAAACAAATGGGCTTGGTATCGAAGCTCTCAGGCTCCTGGATCAGAAGGCAGCACGAAACATAAATGAAAAGGATGGCTGGGCTCCCGCGTCAGTCCTGGATTCTTCTGGAAAGAAGGTCTACGCTAGTTGGGCTGCAGAAATTCTTGACGCGAAGCAATACACGGTGAGAGCGGGTGACAGTCTCTATCAAGTCGCCAGACGTTCGCTGGGTGTAACTGGTAAGCCCGATGCAACTCAAGCCGAAATCAAGCGTGAGATGAATCGCATCACAGAGCTGAATAAGAAGGATTTTCCGGAATTGAAGAAAGGTCGGGTCTGCGAAGGCGCGACGCTCATTCTTGAAGCACCAAAAGTCCTGCCTGCGACGCAAGTAGAAGCCACATCCGCCTCCCGCAATGATGTGTCTTCTGATTCTTTGCCTCCGGCGCGTAATGGGGATTGCGTGCCGAAGGCAAGAGTCGCAGTTAAGGATGCGGTTGTGCATGCTGAAAAATGCGACAACTTCGAACTGTTCGAAAATGGGATAGCTGTTGTCAGACCGGGCGCTGATGTTATCGTCAATTCCGGTGGAAGAGCTTTTGTCTTCGGCGGACGAGTCTCCGCTCGGGTCGGTGCCACAGTTATCGCTGTCGGCGGAGATGTAGATGCACAGCCGGGTTCTAGGGTTAGATATGTGACCGATACGCGAGCGACATTCAGGTAATAGGCTGGCAAATTCCTGAACTTTTCTCTTTGCATACTAGCGATCACCTGATACGCTTTTGCCATGCAAGAAACTAGTCATGAATTCAAGCCTTATATCGCGTCGGAAGAAAACGTCAAAGAACTCACGCCGAGAGCGATTATTCTCGGGTGTCTGTTCGGAGTTCTTTTTGGTGCAGCATCGGTTTACCTCGCATTAAAAGCTGGTCTTACCGTATCTGCCTCGATTCCGGTTGCCGTTCTGGCAATATCGCTTGGTCGCAAATTGCTCAAGACGACCATACTTGAAAACAACATTATTCAGACGACCGCTTCAGCTGGTGAGTCGATAGCTTCAGGTGTCGTCTTCACTCTTACCGGCTTTCTATTTCTCAGCGTGACCGACAAAGGCGAAAGTGTCGGTGCACCGTTTTTCGATTACTGGACTATTTTTATTCTTGCTGCTCTTGGTGGCATTCTCGGCACGCTGATGATGATCCCACTCAGGCGATCATTGATCGTTAAAGAGCATGGCAATCTTCCATATCCGGAAGGCACCGCATGCGGTTCTGTGTTAATTGCCGGAGAAAAAGGTGGAAGCTCCGCCAAGACCGCCTATTTAGGTCTTGGTTTTGCAATGTTGTACGCATTTCTACAGCACGTACTGCATGTCATCGCTGAAACGCCTACGTACGTGACAAAGCAAACGAACAAGTTCTTTCCGTCGGCAACAGTCAATGGAGAAATTACACCCGAGTATATGGGTGTTGGATATATTGTCGGATTTAGAATCGCCGGATGTTTGGTCGCAGGTGGAGTTCTTGCTTGGCTCGGTCTGATTCCACTTCTCGCCAGCCTCGTGCCGATGGATGTCATCGCGCAGCAATTGGTAAAACTAGGAAATTTACAGAGTTTGAATGCTGTAGGTGGTCCTGGTAATTGGGATCCCGCAACGCATACATTTGCAAATACTGCTGAAGCCGTTTATCGCGCATACGTACGCCAGATTGGTGCAGGCGCTGTTGCGGCAGGTGGTTTCTTCACTCTTTTGAAAACTATTCCGACGATTATCTCTTCGTTTAGAGATAGTTTGGGTTCATTTAAAACTGATGGTAGCGCCGGAGCTGTTTCCCGCGTAGACAACGATTTGTCCGTCAAAACAGTGCTTATTGGCTCTTTGGTTCTTGTCGCTTTGATGGTGGCACTGCCGCAAATTCCAGGTGATTCCATTTTGCAGAAGCTTCTCATCGGTGTTTTAGTAATCATCTTTGGTTTTTTCTTTGTCACGGTCTCCAGCAGAATCGTCGGTTTGATTGGTTCAAGCTCCAACCCGATTTCCGGCATGACGATTGCTACTCTAATGGCGACATCGCTTGTGTTCATCGCTTTTGGCTTGACTGGACACCTATATGAACCGATGGTGCTGGTCGTTGGTGGCATCGTTTGTATTGCCGCAGCAAATGGTGGCGCTACGTCTCAAGACTTGAAGACCGGATACATTGTTGGTGCCACACCGAGAAATCAGCAGCTTTGTCTTTTCATTGGCGCTGTTGTTGCTTCTATTGTTATTGGTTTGACGGTCAAGATGCTCGATCACCCGTCGCCTGATATGGTGGCAAAAGGAATTGTTCACGCGATTGGCAGTGACAAGTTTCCCGCACCTCAAGGAACATTGATGGCGACTCTCATCAAAGGAATGTTGTCGTTCAACCTTGATTGGAATTTCGTTTTGGTTGGTGTTTTCCTTGCCACCACCATGGAACTTTGCGGTGTCAATGCATTGAACTTTGCAGTAGGTGCTTATCTTCCCTTGTCTACGACTCTTCCAATATTTGTCGGAGGGGTGATCAAGAAATTTGTAGAAATCACTGCGAAACGCAAAGGCGAACATTCGGCTGATGACGAATTGGGCAGCGGCAGTTTGTTTGCCACCGGTCTCGTTGCAGGCGGTGCACTTGCTGGCGTGATTGTGGCACTGCTTTCGATACCAGAGCCGATCTACAAATTTCTGCAGTCAGTCAGTTGCGAGCACACACTCACGCAGTTGCTAGGTGAGCAAGGCTATCAACTTGCCGGTGTAATATTCTTCGCGCTAATGGGTTTTACTCTCTATCGAGTGGCGACTGCAAAGCCTGAAGAACCGCCCGCAGAGAATAAACCTGAAGCTGCTGCCGCATAGGTTCGATGACAATCCAATGCGACTCTAGTCTGGTCGTCAGTAAAAAAGGAAATCGGAACACCGAATCAGGTGTCCCGATTATCTAAAGTTGAAAACCGAACGGACGATTACCAGATGAATTGAGCTTTCTGGTCGCCGCTTACGAATTGAAAGCCGAACTGTTCAATTTCGCTGGGATCGGCGTTGAAGAACTCAACAACATGAACATCTTTCTTCGAAACCGGAAGCGGAGCGCCAACGGAACGGAAGAGTTCGATAGTTTTCTTGGTGTCCAGAACTACTTGAGTGGAGCGGCGATCATCGCCGTAAAAGGTTACGGAAGCCATCCAGCCTTCGTTGGCTTGACGCTTGATTTGAACGATTCCACGAGTTCCTACTTTTGATGCCGTGATCATGATTGACTCCAGGTTTCTTGGCGGGTTGCTTAATGGGTTTCCGAGACGAAATACGCGCCACTCAGGAGGTGGCTGTTCTCTACTACATGGCAAAGAGGGGCAATCATAAGCTAGAACCTAGAACCGGTATATATTTTCAGTCTTAGGTCCTTGACAAACTTAATATTGTTGCGAGAAATCTGGGCAATTTCAAAAGAACTCACTTGCTTGTCAAGTAGGCGGGGCGCATTGCCGTCATTGCCTTTTCGGATTTATGCAGTCTTGTGCGTTTCGCTGTAGTAAACCATTTCTGTTTACAACCAATCGGAAGAATGTATTAACGCTCTGGTGGACCTGATCCGATGCGTTCGAAATCGGCCGGAGCATGTACGTCCAGCCGGCAATTCTACTCAGGCATAACTGAGTGGACACAGGTGACAGCTAGTGAGCCGTCTCCCACTGCAAACCCCACTCGTTTTGTAGAGCCGGAGCGAATGTCTCCAGCTGCAAGCAATCGCGGCACTGAAGTTTCTAATGCGCATGGCATGCGATCTTTCACCGTCCATTTCCCGGACTGTGCGGCGTCAGATCCCGTGAGGATAAAGCCGTCCTCGTCTCGTGCAACATCGGAGGGCAGCCAGGTTGCGCCTGGTTCTGCGCCGATGAAGACGAACACCGCTTTGACTTCGAGCTTGCTTTCTTGTCCGTTTCCATTAACCAGGTCGACACTGTCGATCAAGTATTCACCGCCGTTTACGCGTGATATTTTTGTGTTTTCGTGAACTTTGATATTTTTGGTGGCATGGATTCGTTGGCACAGGTACTCGGACATACTCGGTCCGAATTTCCCGCGGCAAAGCACATGTACTGTCCTCGACGGGCAGCATTCCGCTAGATACATGGCTGCCTGTCCTGCGGAATTTCCGGCGCCGACTACAGCAACGTCCTGAGTGTCATGCAGCATGACTTCGACGTTCGTGCAGGCGTAATAGACCCCTGCGCGCTCATAGTTGGATGCGTTGATTGCGTCCAGTTTTCTCCATGTGACACCGGTTGCAATAAGAACTGTTTTTGCCGTGATTACGGCGCCGCAATCGAGTGTGAGTTCGTGCGGATCTTTTGCAGTTTTTCCTGCAGTGAATTTTTCAACCCTAGTAGGGGCAATCAATTGTGCGCCAAACTTGACCATTTGCAATACGCCGCGCATCGCAAGCTCTGTTCCCGACAAACCTGAAGGAAAGCCGATGAAGTTTTCGATTTTTGACGACCCGCCGGCTTGCCCGCCCGGGCCAAGCTTGTCCAATACCAGCGTGTTCAGACCTTCTGATGCGGCATAAACCGCTGCCGCAAGTCCTGCTGGACCGGCACCGACAATCGCTAAATCTACGCTCTGGCTTGGGCATTCATGCCATAGTCCGCATTCGTAGGCCAAGTCCTGAAGATCTGGACGAACCAAAACGCTGCCGTCCGGTTTTTGAACGATTGGAAATTCACCGTATCTTCGAATCGCTGCTTGGCCAATATCTGTGTCCTTGTCGTACCACGTGAAAGGTACGAAATTCTTGTGCATAAATTCGCGTAAAAGAGTGGTGTCACTGCAAAGTCCGCATCCGATGATTCTGAAACCGATTTTTCCGGTTTGGTTGAGTAGCTCTCTGCGCATCTGAAAAGCGACCAGAAGTTTTTCTGAAAGATGCGGAATTTTGATCATCACTTCTTTCAAACGATCGCGGTGTACACGCAATAAGTGAGTTTTGCCGCGAGCTACACCGGTAACGATAGGTGGACGGCGAATAATGATGTCGATGTCTCCGGAGAATCCTCCGACTTCGTGTACTGCTACAACCTTATGGTCATCGCTCGGATTCTGGATCTCGAGAGCTCCTGATTTGACCACGAAAAGGTCTGCATCGGCCTGTCCGGCGCGAAATGCTTGCTCGCCGTCTTCGAGATAGGTGCAAACTGCCATTGGCTGCAGCAGTTCTAACTCCTCTGCAGTCAACTTTGGAAACGCATGCTCGAGTGTCGCTGAGACCATAATTTCACCCCAAAGGCAGTGGGCGCGTCGGTGTCTTCGCCTGATGTCGGCTACCGTGCCGCGTATCATCCAGCATTATGACAGACCCTGTGCCGCTTCGTGCGGACTTTTAAGTATCCTATTGGTTGCTTGTATGTTTTTGGAACACCTTGCAGGTAGCCGTTTCGACGGCAGTAGGGCTTTTCTGACCAGGTCTCTCTCGATACTGAACGGTAAAGTTTTTCTTGACAAGTAGATGTCTAGCCTATCTCTAGCTATGATATGCAGCTAGTTTTCCATATTTTCGATGAATATCTAGGAGATATCACATGCTCAGCCCGTTAGCAGGCAAACCAGCCCCTCGAGAACTGCTCGTCAATGTGCCTCGCCTCATCACGACCTATTACAGTGAAAAGCCGGACGTTAACGTTGCCAGCGAAAAGGTGGCGTTTGGAACCTCCGGGCACCGCGGCTCCGCCTTCAATCGTGCTTTCAACGAAGAGCATATCCTGGCAATCACGCAGGCTATTTGCGTCTATCGCAAAGAGCAGGGTATAACGGGGCCACTTTATCTCGGCATTGATACGCACGCTCTCTCGGAGCCGGCTTTCGCTAGCGCCATGGAAGTTCTGGCTGCTAACGAAGTCAACGTCATGATTGATAAAGACCTGGGTTACACGCCTACTCCATCAATCTCGCTGGCCATACTTACTTACAACAAGGGCCGTACAAGCGGACTTGCTGACGGAATCGTCGTAACCCCATCGCACAATCCTCCGCAGGACGGCGGATTTAAGTACAATCCGCCCAATGGTGGACCAGCAGACACGAACGTAACGGGCTGGATTGAGAAGAAGGCCAATGAGTATCTGTCAAAAGATCTTGCTGGAGTGAAGCGAGTTGGCTTCCGCCAGGCGATGGCTGCTGCTACTACGCACAGATTCGATTACATGGATTTGTATGTGCGCGAACTGGCTTCCGTCGTAGACCTTAAGGCGATTCAAAAGTCTGGCATCAAAGCAGGTGTCGATCCGCTCGGTGGAGCTGGTGTTCACTATTGGGAAAAACTGATTGAAGTGCACAAACTTCCGATCGAGGTCGTAAACCATGTTGTCGATCCGACATTTTCGTTTATGAGCGTTGATTGGGATGGAAAGATCCGAATGGATTGCTCGTCACCATATGCGATGGCAGGATTGATTCAGCACAGCAAGCGCTTTGACATTGCTTTTGCAAACGACACGGATCACGATCGCCACGGTATTGTTACGCCGACTGGCTTGATGAATCCCAATCACTTCCTTTCGGTAGCAATCGACTATCTCTTCCAAAATAGAAAAGAGTGGCGCAAGGATGCAGCGATCGGGAAGACTGTTGTGAGCACTAGTCTTATTGACCGTGTCGCTCAAAGATTAGGAAGAAAACTTGTTGAGGTTCCAGTCGGCTTCAAATGGTTTGTTGACGGTTTGATCGACGGTTCGTTTGGTTTCGGTGGCGAAGAAAGTGCAGGAGCCTGCTTCCTTCGAATGGACGGCAGCGTTTGGACTACCGATAAGGACGGTATTATCCTTGCTCTTCTTGCCGCTGAGATAACCGCTGTTACAGGAAAAGATCCAGGAAAACACTACGAAGATTTGACAAAGGAATTCGGCAGACCTTATTACGCGAGAATCGATGCTGCTGCCACTCCTGATCAAAAAGCGAAGCTGAAGAAACTCTCTCCTGATGACGTAAAAGCGAAGGAGTTTGCAGGCGAGCCAATTGTTGGCAGATTCACTAGTGCACCTGGAAACAATGAAGCGATCGGTGGGCTCAAAGTAACCACGGAAAACGGCTGGTTCGCAGCGCGTCCCTCTGGCACTGAAGATGTCTATAAGATTTATGCTGAAAGTTTCAAGAGTGAAGATCACTTGAAACAAATCCAAACCGAGGCACAGGAATTGGTGACGCAAGCTCTTTCGCCAACGGCGCAAAAAGCATAAGCTGATTCATCCAGTAAAGCCGGTCCTGAAGTCGTTCTGCCCTACCTTTGTAGGAGCTGCGCGCTACCTCGGTATGAATATTAAATCTCTCAGGTTCGAATATCCCTCCCATGGAACCCACGGGGGTTTTTGGAGTCTACTCCGAAGAAGCCAGCAGAGGGGGTAATCCCCAGGTTAAGGGGTTGATGACCATGGGAATTAAGCTCGATCCGCAGTACCTGAAGAGGTATAAGGAAATTGCGGGATTGCTAATGAAATACGGCAATTCTGATTTAGTAAAAAATGCCGGCTTGGAAGAAGCTCTAAAAGACGACGAAAACCTTTCGAAGCAAGTAAAAGGAACAGCTGAAGAACTGGCTGCGGATCTGGAGAGGTTAGGACCAGCCTATGTCAAACTCGGGCAGATTCTATCTACACGTGGTGACTTGTTGCCGCCTCCGTACCTGCTCGCGTTGTCTAGATTGCAGGATAATTGCGAGCCGTTCAGCTTTGCTGAAGTCGAAAAAATAATTCAAACCGAACTTGGTGTCAAAATCAACAAGGCTTTTGCTGAGTTCAATTCTGAACCGCTTGCTGCCGCTTCGCTCGGGCAAATACACAAGGCGAAGATGAGAGACGGGCGTGAAGTGGCAGTAAAAGTCCAACGTCCATGCATTCGAGAACAGATACTGCAAGACCTTGAAATTTTTGCTGATGTGGCTGAGTTTTATGTGCTCCACACAGACTTAGGGAAGAAGTATGAATTCGACGTTATGGTCGATGAGTTTCGCAAATCACTTTTGGGCGAACTCGACTACCGTCAAGAAGCGCAGAATTTGGAAACTTTGCGGCGCAACGTTGCCGAGTTCGACATGATTGTGGTGCCTTACGCAATTGATGCGTTCACCACGACCAAAGTGCTGACGATGGAGTTTATCAAAGGGAAAAAAGTAACAGGCATTACGAACTTGGAGCGGACAGAGCTGAATGGAGGCCCGCTAGCAGAGCAGATCTTCGCGGCCTACTTGAAACAAATTCTGGTAGATGGATTTTTCCATGCCGATCCGCATCCTGGAAATGTTCTTCTCACCGAGGATGAGAAAAAGATTGCCCTCATCGATCTCGGCATGGTGGCACGACTCACCCCTCGCATACAAAAACAACTCTTACAGTTGGTTATTGCGATTAGCGAAGGACGCGCCGATTCGGTAGCTAACATCGCCGTTGAAATCGGTGAGCCGAAACCGAAGTTTGACGAACAGCAGTTCCGCCATAAAGTTTCGGAACTTGTTCAGGTTGATTTAGACGCAAACATTGCCAGAATGAAAGTCGGACACGTTATCGTCGGGATAACGAAAGCCGCTGGTGAAACTGGGATACGAGTACCTGCAGAACTGACTATGCTTGGAAAAGCAATGCTTCACCTTGATGAAGTAGGGCGTTCGCTTGATCCGAATTTCGATCCGAACGCATCTGTGCGCAGAAACGCAGGTCACATTCTCGAGCAACGTTTAGTCAACGAAATTTCTCCAGGGCATTTGCTCAATACATTGATCGAAGCGAAAGATGGTTTTGAAAAGTTTCCAAGAAACATCAACAAGATAATGGATCTCGTTGCACAGAATCAGCTGTCCGTGAAGGTTATCGATGAGCCGCTGCTTGTAGATTCGTTTCAGAAGGTGGCGAACAGAATCACCCTTGGATTAGTTCTAGCTGCATTGATCATCGGGGCATCCAACTTGATGAAAGTCCCGAGCGGATTTACGCTCTTTGGCTATCCTGGTCTGGCGATTTTACTCTTTCTTTTGGCTGCTGGTGGTGGTTTCGCTCTGGCGATTCAGATTGCATTCTACGATCAAAAGCTGCAGAAGCTTGGAGATCCAGACGTTGTTAGTCCGCTGGTTCGTAAGTAGCTGCAACTGGCACGTCACGATACGGTCACTTTGGCGATCGATAGTATTTGGTGAGGACTTCTTCTCATCGCTACATCTTCCTAGAAAACCTGTCAGCTCTCAAACGCGATTTACGTGTCAGCTTTGGCGAACACGTTATTGGCGCGTTCCCACTAGTATTTGAGTTGCAAGATCATGATTGTTTCGCTCTATGCCGGACTTTCCGAATTCGCAATGCCGACCCCCGCAATAAAACAGGAAGGGGAAGAAGTATCGCATGAAGGGAAGGGCTCTCCTCAATCATTATATGAAAGCGTTAGCGCAGAACATTCGGCGGCGAAAGGAAAACCGGCTGCTCAAGATGGTGATGCCGCTGTTCTTGCGGATAAAGCGAGATGGGCTGCACTGACTGCCGATTTTCCACCAATAAAAATTGGAGAGAACTTCGCTGAAGCTAATCTGAGCGATGGCTATAGATTGCACGATGTCAGATTAGATAATCTGGACGCGATGAATGAGAGTCTTTCTACATCAAAAGTGAAAGAGGTCGCTGCTGTTCCAGCAAGCGCCGCGTCCGCAATACTCCCAAGTATTGAATTGGATTATTCTTCAGAAACGTCTATCTCTCAACGTTCGATTACGGGAGCGACTGCAGAGCACCAGTCTGTCGCCTAAATTCAGATCTGCAAGAACGCTTAATCATTGGAGTTAATCTCAGCGCAATGCTATATCCTAATTCTCTTGAAGGCGCGTGCGCCTGACCCAAAACTGCTCGCACATTTGGTTCGTGGCTAATTTCGAAGAATGTGCGCAAGGAGGAGCAATGACGGCAGATGTTTACGAATTTACTGCAAAATCATTGGACGGCAAGGATATAGAGCTGTCGCAGTACAAAGGAGACGTGCTCCTCATTGTCAATACTGCTAGCCAGTGTGGCTTTACCGGGCAATATGCCGGTTTGGAGCAATTGCACAAAGATTTTGCAGCAAAAGGGCTGAAGGTCCTTGGTTTTCCATGCAATCAATTCGGAGCACAAGAACCCGGGGGTTCCTCCGAGATTGGAGCATTCTGTCAGAAGAACTATGGTGTTGACTTTCAGATGTTTGAAAAGATTGATGTGAACGGCAAGGATGCACATCCCTTGTATCAGTATTTGACGTCGAATGCTCCTGGAGTTCTTGGAACAGAAAACATCAAATGGAATTTCACCAAGTTTCTGGTTGGGCGTGACGGCAAGGTCTTTAAACGCTATGCGCCGCAAGTCGAGCCCAAAGACATGACCAAAGACATCGAGCAGTTGCTGGCGAAGTAGTTGCACCAACGAGTAGTTGCGCTAATGCAGGTATTCTTTAGCGCAGCTTTTCAACAAACGTGCGCATTCTGGACAGAGCCAGTTCGAGTTTCTCGACACTGGTGGCATAAGAGCAGCGAATGTGACCATCTCCTCCAGCACCGAAAGCGGTGCCGGGTACGACGGCAACGCGCTCCTCTAGAAGTAGTCTTTCTGCAAACTGCTCAGCTGTCAAACCTGTCGATTCAATCGATGGAAACGCATAAAATGCACCAAGCGGCATGTGGCATGTGAGGCCAAGCCTGTTCAATCCATCAACAATCAGTCTTCGTCTTTGTCTGTAGTGTGAGACCATCTCTTCCACTTCTTTTTCCGCGTGCTTTAGCGCTTCAACGGCTGCTATTTGTCCAGTAATTGGTGCGCAAAGCATCGTGTAAGAGTGGATCTTCATCATCATTTTGAGAATATGCTCCGGCGCGCATGCGTATGCTATTCTCCAACCCGTCATCGCATGCGCTTTCGAAAATCCGTTCAATAGCACTGTAATTTCGCGCGCTCCTGGCACGGATGCAACGCAGGTGTGAATTCCCTCGTAAGTCAGACGATCGTAAATTTCATCAGAGACTACATATAGTCCTCGCTCGCGCGCGAAGTTGATAATTTCGATAATTTGTTCTCGGCTGAGAACAGCGCCAGTCGGATTGGATGGATAACCCAGAAGAATTGCCTTGGTGCGCTCAGTACAAGCGGCTTTCAATTGTTCTGCGGTAACTGCGAATTTTGCATCAGAGCGAGTTTCTACTCCAACAGGAACGCCGCCGGCAAGCGAAACACAAGGTCTATAAGAGACATAACAAGGTTCTGGAATCAAAACTTCGTCGCCTGGATTGAGCAGGACACGCATAGCCAGATCGAGTCCTTCTGAAACACCGACGGTGACCAGGATTTCTGCTTCCGGACTGTAATCGACTTTGTATCGCTTATTGAGATATCGCGCTATTTCCCTGCGCAATTCCAGCAAACCATAATTCGATGTGTAAGTGGTTTGTCCTCTCTCAAGCGAGTAAATTGCAGCCTCGCGCACTGACCACGGAGTTACAAAGTCAGGCTCACCAACACCAAGCGACACCACATCCTGCATCGAGGCTGCAATGTCGAAGAATCTCCTGATTCCAGAGAAGGGAACGTCGAGAGCTGTTTTAGACAACGGTTTGAGCGAAAGACTCTGGCTCATGTATCACCTAGGGCGAAACTACAAGTCTTTGATCTTGTTCTGATTCAAAAAACAGTGCGCCGTCTTCTTTGTATCTCTTCAACAGGAAGTGAGACGTCGTACCTGTTACACCATCAATAGTGGCAAGTTTCTCTGCCACAAAAGTTGCCAGCTCACGCAAGTTCGGTGCCTCGACGACAACTCGCAAATCGCTGCCGCCCGATACCAACCACACACTCTGTACCTGTGCAAAACGCGCGATTCGGCATGCTACTGCATCGAATCCGACATCGCGAGCGGGAGTTACTTTCACATCGATGAAGGCAACTACTTTTTCGCAGCCGGTTTTTTCCCAATCGATGACCGTGTGGTAGGTCTTAATGACGCCCCGCTGCTCATAATCACGAACAGCATCTTTCACTTCTTCCACGGAGCGACCTGTCATTTTGGCGATCGTGTCTGAAGGTGTGCGCGCATCCCTTGCGAGGATGGTCAATATCTCGTCCGGAACTTCGTTTGACATGCGGGAAGTCTACCATAAGGCTGACTCCTGTTGGGAAACAACGTCTATTGGACTGACGAAGAGCGAAGGTTGTGGAGAGCTTGGTAGAATCATTAGAACGTCAAGCCGAAACGACCGGTTTCGGGCACTTCTCCCCGGTCCTAGCAGGGCAATGCTGTGGAAAACGAAGAAGATAAGATTAGTGAAACCGCCTCACCAGGCGAGGTTTACACCATTGGTCATTCAAACCATCCAATTGAGGCCTTCTTATGGCTTCTTGAGAGGTATGAGATTGAGGTGTTGGTTGACGTTCGCACCAATCCATTTTCACGTTTTTCCAGGCAGTTTAGCCATGGACCACTGAAAAACTCAATTCAAAATGCGGGTCTCAGGTACCTGCACCTGGGTAAAGAGTTGGGCGGGAAGCCAAAGGAGCCCGAATTCTACGATCTGGAAGGACATGTTGATTATGGTCGAATCGCGCAGTCGCAACGGTTCGCTGAAGGGCTTGAAAGATTAGTCTCCGGATGCCGCAAGTATCGAGTTGCGATTATGTGTGCAGAGGAAAATCCGTCGGATTGCCATAGAAGACGCTTGATAGGTCCGGCTCTTGCTCAACGTGGTATAGAAGAGAAGCATATTCGCGGCAATGGCGAACTACATTTGGAAAGTGAGCTCAAGCTGGATGAGAAGAACCTCTCCGATGAATATGAGCAATTGACGCTGTTTTCACAGCCTGCCCCCCAAAAGCCATGGCGGTCTTCGCGTCCCGCTAAGGGCAGGCCATAACCACAGAAGGAATCCGATGTCCGTTACTTCTGAAATCGAGTGGACCGACGCGACGTGGAACCCTGTAACGGGTTGCACAAAAATTAGCCCGGGGTGTGCAAACTGCTATGCCGAGACGTTTGCTGAACGCTTTCGCGGCGTTCCCAATCACCCCTATGAGCAGGGATTTGATTTGCGCATCTGGCCGGATCGACTTGTGCTGCCACTTACATGGAAGAAGCCCAAGCGCATTTTCGTGAACTCGATGAGCGACTTGTTCCACAAAGATGTTCCGTTTGAGTACGTGAAACAGGTATTCGAGGTGATGAGAAAGGCTCATTGGCACCAATTTCAAATTCTTACCAAGCGGCACGACCGGCTTTTGGAACTCGACCCTGAGCTGGGATGGGCTCCTAATATTTGGATGGGAGTGAGCGTTGAAAGTGCAGACTATGTTCACCGAGTCGACTTCTTGCGCAAAACCGGCGCTGCTATCAAGTTTTTATCGGTGGAGCCGCTGCTCGGACCAATTGAAAATCTGAATTTGGAAGGTATTGATTGGGTGATCGTCGGCGGAGAGTCAGGGCGTCGCGTCCGAGCGCTACAGCCTGAATGGGTGGGGCTAATCCGCGATCAATGCCAGGCAGCTGGTGTGGCATTCTTCTTCAAACAATGGGGCGGACATAATAAGAAGAAGGCGGGCAGAATATTTGAAGGACGGACTTGGGATGATTTGCCGAGTGGCACTCGATGATATGCTTTACGGTCGGCGTCTCGTTGTGGACCTTTGAGGAGAGACTTTATGCGCAAGCCACAAGCAAAAACCAGATTGGCAATGCTGGCCGGGACTCTGATTTTGGGTATTCTTCAGAACTCTTCAGCTGTGATGGCAAAGGAGAAGGAGAATACTGGTGCTACTTTGCCGACGCCGTCTACCGTAAAGGCCGGTTCTACATATCCAAAAGCAGATGCAAGTCCGGAAGAGTTGGAAAGACGCTCACTGGAAATTGATGAGAAGCGTAGAGATCTTGATCGGGAGCGACGTGCGCTTGAAGAGAGACGTCTCAATTTGCAGGAGCCATTGCAGAAGATCGATGAGGTCAGGTACAAACTTCAGGAAGAAAGATTGAACTTGGACAAGCAAAGATCTGAATTGGATCGCTTGCGTGCAGAACTTGATGAGAAGTGGAGGCAAACTGATTTCCAACGTTTGCCCTTGGATAAGCAACGTCTGGAAATTGATGTTGCCGGGCGAAAGCTTGAGTTACAGAGATTAGAGCTGGATCGTCAGCGTGTCGCGGTCGAGGAGCAAAGACGTCATTTGAGAGAAAAGCAGCAGTAAACGACCGGCAGTCCCAGTGAAAGTGCGCATGCAATGCGCTGCGTCAAAAATGTGTGTTTGCAACGCGCTCCACGCCTTACAGAGCAGCAATCAAATCGGTGGGCTATTCCAGATCTTGATCGCTGGGGTTTCTCTCTCGTGCGAGAGGACTGAAATAGTGCTTGTGTCGAGCATGAAGTGTTTGCCTTCCTGCGGCGACAGCCTGAGCCATGTCGCAGTGAGAATTCGGAGAATATGCCCGTGAGCGAAAACGGCAACTTTACCGCCGATACCGTTGGCGGTGTCAATCACATTCCGGCAGCGCTTTGCAGCGTCGTCTAATGTTTCTCCATCCGGACACGGATGAGTCCACACCGTCCATCCTGGAACTTCTTGACGAATTTTGTCTGTTGTTAGCCCTTCATATTTTCCATAGTGGAATTCG
This sequence comes from Candidatus Melainabacteria bacterium, assembly GCA_012965515.1. Lineage (GTDB taxonomy): Bacteria > Cyanobacteriota > Vampirovibrionia > Obscuribacterales > Obscuribacteraceae > QKMZ01. The sequence continues at coordinate 39,907 of DTSE01000164.1, forward strand.
GACAGATCTGCGCAAATTCTCGGTTCTTTCATACCGGCGAGTTCCGCTGTTTCCCGGGCCCTTGAAAGAGGACTGACCAAGACTGCAGAGAAGTCAATGTGACTCACGGCGTGGCGCAGCGCTCTCGCCTGGTCGCGTCCCACCTCTGTAAGTGGGATATCGGTGCGTCCTGTATGCTGCCCCAGCCGCGCCCACTCGGTCTGTCCATGGCGGAAGATGTAGAGTGTTACAGGCTTTGACGAATTGTTCATGGGGCTCCAGTGGGCAAAAAGCCCGCACTGTTATGTTCTATGAAACTCGACGGCTAGTTTACTATGCTAAATGGGCTGTAGAATAAGTGGCTATGCAAATAGTCAATATTGCTGCGTATAAGTTCGTCGGCATTCCCGAACCGGCCAAGTGGCAGCCTGTAATTAAGGACCGTTGCGTTGCTCTTCATTTGAAGGGCACTGTTTTGCTTGCCACGGAAGGAATCAATCTCTTCCTGGCTGGCAGTCGTGATGCGATCGATCAGTTCTTGAGCTTTTTGCAAACTGACGAGTTTTTTGGTGGACGCTTCACTGAACTGGACGTCAAGGAAAGTTTTTCTGTCAGTCAACCGTTTCGAAAAATGGTGGTTCGCATTGCTGCGGAAATAATAACAATGCGGCATCCAATGATTCAACCGGAAGCAAGCCGAGCACCTCATGTCGATGCTGTCACACTGAAAAGGTGGCTCGACCAGGGCCGTGACGATGAAGGACGAGAGATATTGCTTCTTGATACTCGTAACGACTTTGAAGTGGAGATGGGGACATTTGAAAACGCACTAGATCTTCACATAGAAAAGTTTAGCGACTTTCCCGATGCCATATCTACAACCATGGATAAGGCAGACAACTCATTGAATGACAAAACAATTGTTTCCTTTTGCACCGGCGGTATTCGTTGTGAGAAGGCTGCACTGTATTTGCAGGAAAAAGGCCATCCGAAGGTCTTGCAACTTGATGGCGGAATCCTGAAGTATTTCGAAGAAGTTGGCGGCGCGCACTGGCAGGGTGAGTGTTTCGTGTTCGATGAGCGTGTTTCGCTCGATCCAGGTTTAAAAGCGAGTGGGAAAACTCTTGCCGATCGCCGCGAAAAGAAAGCAAAAGAATAGGAGTGGTTTTGAGATGCTTCGGATGTTTTGCCTCTTGTTTGCACTGGGATTGTTTCTTCCAGCGCGACTTTTGATGGTTCCCGCTTGCGCAAAAGAGAATGAAGTTAAGTCTCCGGCACTAACGGTCGGTGAGCGGAGTACCTCCAAGTTTGCAAAGGAAATTGCTGCTCTTGTTTCCAGGCAAGAACAAGCTTGGAACAAAGGTGATTTGGATGCTTTTCTCGGCGAGTATTTAAAGTCCGCTCAAGTCACTTATGTCTCTAACGGATCAGTGAAGCGAGGATATGATGCTATAAGAGAGCACTATCTCAAACGCTACGGAAACAGCAAATCTTCAATGGGCGCATTGAGACTTTCCGATTTAGAAATCAGCGACATCGGTGATAAGCACGTCCTTTGTATAGGAAAGTTCACCGTTATACATCACGCACATGTGCCAATCTATGGCAGATTCAGTCTCATTTTTGTGAAGAGCAAAGGTGCTTGGAAAATTATGTACGATCACAGTTCTCAGTGAGTTAGTGCTTTTCTTGAGAAGCAGTTTGTTCTACTGCTTCTGCGTTTTTCTTGCACAGTGCTGAGCGGAATAGTTCAATCGTTGATCTTTTGATGTGATTGATCGTTTGCTGCAGTGGATTGAGACCCAAGACGCGATATACGTCGTAAAGTCTGATCAGAAAGAAGCGCGTTTTCATCGCGCAATAGACTTTGTCTTCTCGTGCACCTTCCAATTCCGGTCGGTACTTGAGCTTGTGACGCGCCAAGTTCTTGAAGTTGTAGAGGAAATTCGCTCTTTCGAATGCGTACTTGAAGTGCGCTTTCAGGAGTTTGCTGTGTTTGAATTCCTGCGAGTCATCAACTTTTGCCAGCGGTGAAAGTCCAAGCGAGAGGTCTTTCTTGCCTTCTTGTTTGAACTTTTCGATTGCTTCCAAAATGATGAAATCAACAATGGAATATGTTCTCTCCAAATTGGTGCGCAAATGATTAGCGATGTATCCGCTCACCTTTCCATCTTCGTACATTGGATCGAATATCACGAAGCCGACAACCTCGTTGTCCTTTATGGCGACGAACTTTCTGACATCTATTTCGTCGACGAATACGACTGGACGCACAATAAATTGCATCTCGTTGTCGCTGATCACTTTCTCTTTCATCCAGCCATCGCTGATTTTCTTGAAAGACTTCAGCATGGCATCGTCTACGGTATCAATCTCAACAACCGTAAGATTGTCTTTCTTTGCACCGTTGCGAGCATTTCTCAACTGCTGTTTCTTGTTGCCCACCAAATTGAACTTCTGAATCTCAATTACGGTTTCAACACCAAGTTCGTTCACCGTAAATCCCATTTCGTTCAGAATTTTGCCGGTGTCGTGCGAAATGTGCAGGAATACAGGATCATTCTTTTCTTTCATGAACTCTTGAATCAGAGCTTTCATGTTTTCCTTGCTGCAAATCGGATCTGCAAGCACGCAAACTGAGTTGGGACCGTCTCTCAATGGCGTGTACGCGATATAGCCAAGCTCAGGGTGCATGAAGTACTGCAAGCCCTTTTGCAGTGACGAGTAAGCAAGCGAGCCATATCCATGCATCTGGAGCTTTTCAATGCGGAATTTTGCAGTCTCAGTGCTGTTTTTCACTGAACTCACAGCAGTTTGAAGCTTCTCTTGATTCGCCTTCATTGCTCTAAGGGTCATTCCAAGCTGACCCCTCGTGAACTTCAAGGTCGGTGGCGCGGATACTGCCGTTTTCTTTGTGTCGTTCACTTAACGAAACTCCCATTGCCGGATGCCCATTCGAACTAATGGAGTGACAGCCTGCGGATTACTCGGACAGAATCGTCCGGCGCCGCGCATGCTCGACGTTTATAACTGTAAGCCCCCTCACTACTATACAACAGGTGAGTGTCCGGATTGCCGCATATTGGCAATATCGACGGTTGCTAAGTGGCTGCGAGTAGGGGATTTGCGACCTTGTGCTTTGCAACCTCTGGGTCTTGTTCTGACCAGGCAGGGGGATTTTCGACTGTTTCGGAATACAATTAATGGATTCAGTTTCCGATGGCTTGCGTTCAATCTTATGTCTCGCATCTCTGCCAGAATCAGGGTTTTGTTGATTTCAGCGCTCATTTGCAGCTGGTCGGCTTGTTTCCTACATTACAGTCCTGCCGCAATGGCACAGGACACGGTCTGGTCGTCTATGTATGACGTGGCTGCGAAGGCTTTCGAGGATGAGGACTATTCACGCGCTGAGAAGCTGGCTCTAGAAACGGTCGAGGAAGCCGAATCACTTCCGAAAGATGGCAATCAGCTCGCAAAAACGCTCACGTTGCTTCGAAAGATCTATGAGGCTGAGAAGAAGCAAGGCGAAGCTGAGAAAGTTGCCGCACGTATCGAATCTCTCGGCGGATACAAAGAAGAACCACCAAAGAGAGCTGTTCGCAGAACAGTCTCGAAGACTGAAGAGAAAACTGCTGCGAAAGTAGAGGATTCAACCGTCAATTCGGATGAGAACGTGACGGCAAAGGCAGAAGACAAAGTTTCTGCAAAGACCGAAGAAAAGATTTCGACAAAGACTGAGAGCAAGGCAAGTTCTAAGAAGGAAGAGAGCGTTGAAAATTCTGCTGATTTAAAAACTGAGGATAAAACACCGGCAAAGACTGAGTCCGAATCGAAAGACGAACCTAAGACCGAGGTAAAATCAGAATCCAAAACTGAATCGAAGTCTAAAACGAAAGTTGCCGCTAAATCAGAGAACAAGGCAGACACTGCAGCAAGTGAAAAACTCGCAGATCGAAGCTCTGATAAGAGCGGCGATAGCAAAGGCATTTTCCGAGACGAGAAATCCGATCCTCTGCAATTTGAAGTGTCCACAAAACCTGATGGAAAAAAAGCAGAAACTCCAAGCAAGCCAGCAGCTAAGACTGAAGAACCTGAGTTGAATATTGAGCGTGAGTTGAGAAACTCGCAAGTTGCGTCAAATGCTGTCAGCCAGGTAAAAACAGAAGGCAATGCCCAAGTTTACAAGTTGAAAGAAGTAATGAAACTTGAAGGGCACATGGGCTGGAGCAAATGTGTCGATATCTCCGCTGACGCGACACAAGCGCTGTCTGGAAGTGCGGACAACACCATGAGACTTTGGGACTTAACCACTGGCAAAGAAATCCAGAAATTCGAAGGGCATGACGAGCCGGTCAACAGTGTTGCGTTCTCACCTTCCGCCGATCGAGGACTATCCGGAAGTAGCGATAAGACCGTTCGCCTATGGGCTCTCGAAGCAGGAACAGAAATTAGGAAATTTCTCGGTCATGCAAATCTTGTCACTTGTGTTGCGTTTGCACCGATCGGTTCGTTGATAGCGTCCGGCAGTTACGATGGCACCGTGCGCATCTGGGACTCTCAGACAGGTAAAGAAGTCAACCGACTAGAAGGCAATTTGGGCACGGTCAAGTGTCTTGCCTTCACTCCTGACGCAGATGAGATCATTTCCGGTGGCACTGATAAGTTATTGACTCTTTGGAATGTGAAATCCGGTAAGAAGCTGAGAACCTTTACTGGTCACTCTGCAGAAGTCGCTACCGTTGCAATCTCGGATGATGGCAGTAGAGTTGTTTCCGCCGGGCGTGATACCACTGTGAGAACTTGGGACATCGACTCTGGTGAAGAATTGAAGTCTATGACCGGTCACACTAATTGGGTCGTCAAAACTCGATTTATTTCTGTCGATAAAGTTATTTCGGGCAGCCTGGACAAGACGTTTCGAATTTGGGACGTGGACGAAGGGCGCGAAGAAAGAATCTTCAATCTTCAGCATTTTGGAATGTGGAGCCTGGGATTTTCAGAACTTGGTGATAAGGCAATTACCGGGAGCGACGACTTCACCTTGCGCGTTTGGCAGATGAAGCCTTAGCACCTTTTCGAGGTTCTCCGCCACCAATACCTTTTCGAGCGTCGCCACTACTGGCGGTGCTTGAAGTCGGTTGATCCGGAAGATCTATACTGCCGATACCCTTGATAGGATGTGCAGGCGGCACACCGATGATTAATTCATCGCCTTCCCATTTGCTCTTCATTACAGGATTTTGCAGCACGCCTCGGTCGCGCATAACTTCTCGCTGCACTTCTTCATTGAGGTAGTTAAATGCTTCACCAAGCTTGGTCATTTTCCCGTTCTTTCTCAATCCTTCAATGAGGTGTTTCGTAAACACGCTTCCTTGATATCTTTTCGATTCCCAGGAGCGTTGCTCCGGACTGCTGGAGGAAAGTACCAGTTGTCCGGTGCCTTGCACGATATTATCAACGTTGACGTTGGCTGCACGAGCCAATCCTTTTGAGCTTGGTGCCGCGTTTCCGCTGTGGCATGCATCAAGGAGAACCATGACTCGATCGCAATGAACGCGCTCTTTAATGATGCGCGATAGATCTTGCATGGCGATTCCAGTTACGTATAGATCGTTGACGTCGGTGTCGTGTGCCACCAAATAGTTAACCCCGCCTACATCCAAGCTGGACGGACTGCCGTGGCTGGAGAAATAGATAACCACAAGGTCATCCGGCTCAGCCACACGAGGAAGCCACTTGTTGCCCAATAGCGAAAGAATGTTCGCACGAGTCGCTGAACTATCGGTTAGCAATTGGACGTGATCTGGTGCAAAGTTTTTTTCAGTGACCAGGAAATCGTAAAAGTCTTTCGCGTCTTTTGCACAGTAGTGCAAATTGATGCTTGAATCTTTGAAATTGCTGATACCAACAATGAGAGCCCATTTGTCTCGAATCGGTTTGTTATTGACTGTCTTTTGCGTTGGTGCAATTGCTGCAGCTGCAACTTCTTCTATATTGCGCGAAGCAACGACAGGCTCCGCGCCACCACCTTGCTGCGCCAGTTCTTCTTGTTGCGCTGCTCGTTTTCTTTTCTTGAATGATTCTATTGCACGTTCTGCTTTGCGTGATAAGTCACCGGTAAATGCACGTTCGTTCATGCCTGTAACAGCTCTAGCCATACGCGTATCGACAAGAATCGCACCGGCTTCTTCTTGGTTTGAAGAATTTATGAGCACCTTTGCACAATCTTCTAAGTTGAAGATGGCAAACTTCTGAGTGCCGTCGGCGCTGTTCTTAAGTTTTGCCATTGCTGTGCGGAACAACGCTTCAGCCTTCGTTGGTTGGCGCTTCTTGAGGTAAACACGTCCAAGCATCATATAGCTGTAATAGAGTTTTGGATCGTTCTTGCTCATCTGCTTTTCTTTTATTCCGAGCGCGCGTTTCTCCAAGGCTTCTGCCGTGTCGCCGCTGTTTTCCGCAAGTTCGATAAGTGCTGCCTGCTCTAGCATATCTGCCAGTGCTAAATCCTTTTCGGCTTTAGCTTCCTTGGCACTGATTGCTTCTTGGAGTTGTTGCTTTTTGTTGGCAAGATATTGAGCGCCGAAATTTTTGGCCTCGCCTATGTCGGAAACAGCACCGCTGCTGTCTCCAATTGCCATGCGCGCCATAGCTCTGCTGTAGAAACCCTCGGCGGTCTTTTCTCCACTCAATGCGGCATCGAGGTCCTTTTGTGCATTGATGTATTCGCCCTGTGCGACGTATGCAGCAGCGCGATCCATTAGCGCCGGGCTGTATTTCGGGTTTAAGCGAATTGCTTCGCTGAGGTCGGTAATTGCGCCCTTACTGTCGCCTTTGCCCAGTTTTAACTTTCCTAGGTGATAGCGAGTCGTCGCTTCATCCGCTTTCCATGCGGAAGCTTCCTGTAAGTCCGATATTGCTTTGTCTGTCTCTCCCAATTGCGCGTATGCGAGTCCGCGTTGGAGATAATACTCTCCGTTTTTCCGGCTACCTTTCAAATTTTTACTGTAATAAGCGATAACCTGTTTGAAGTTTTCCTCAGCTGAACCTTTGCTTCCCTTTTTGAGCTGCACTTCTGCGAGTTGGAATCTCAATCCAGTGGCGCCCGACTTGTTCTTCTTGAGTAAGTACTCGTAGTCTTCGATTGCCCCGTCTAAATCATTAGATAATGCGCGGCAATCTGCTCGTTCCTTAATTGCGTCGAAAGAGCCAGGGTCTAATTTAAGAGCGGTTGAATAGTCATTAATCGCTTTTTGATAGTCGCCAATCTTCTTGTACGCGGCACCTCTATTCAGGAGGGCGCTCGTGTTTTTGGGGCTTAAACGTAGGGCCTGCGAGTAGTCTTCGACTGCCGGCGGATATTCGCTTTGCTTTGCGTGGAGTTCGCCGCGTTTAATGAAGGACTCGACCACGTTTGGATTAATCTTGATCGCCTGGTCGTAGTCCGCCAGAGCTCCCTCATAGTCTTTCAGTTCGGAGCGCGCGGCGGCCCTGTTTAAGTATGCTTCGTATACGTTTGGATTGTCCCTGAGAACCAGGGTGAAAGATGCGACCGCACTCTCATAGTCTTTCTTGACCATTTGATAGAGTCCACGGGTCAAATCCTTCTGATAAGTTTTCGTGTCAGAGAATGCCGGCTCAGTCGTGACGGTTAACACGCTCAATAGAAAAACACTCAAAGCCAAGGCTGTTGCGCCGATACGGTAGAAGTCCTTCACCTTAAAGCCCCATATTGAAGGTATCTATATTTGTCTAATTCGGATTCCTTGCCTTCTTATTCCCCGTAACACGCTCTCGGCAAACGGGAAAAGCTTGAACTATTGAGGGTTAAGCTCTCTTTGGGGATGGAAACAGACAGGCGCAGCCGAAAGTGGTGAGGGCGCCCGCCAGAATCCTGAAAGGAAAGGCAATTTGGGGAAAGGCCGGGGCCGTGTTAATGGACAGAAAATGAAAGATTTGGTCAGGCAGCCCGGAAAAGATTGCCACAATAACAAAGCCGGCGCACATCGCGATGAGATTGCCTAGATCATTACCGCGGCTCTTTGTAAGCAGGCCCACCAGAAAGACTCCCAGCAGTGAACCATAGGTGTAGCCAAAAATTCCGAGAACAATTGGAATGATTCGAGATTCTGGATGCTCGATAACGAAATATGCGGTGGCGCTGGCGACGAGGATCATAAATACGGCAAAAACATAAGTGAATCTTCGAACAGTGCGGACCGCCTCGTCTTCTTCTCTTTCTCCTCTTTCTCCTTCATGTTCTTTCGTTTTAGAAACAGGCTCAGCGACGGATGCTTTGTGCCAGTCACGTGTATAACTAGTGGCAAGCGCATTTAAAGCAGCGCTGAGAGAGCCCATCGATGTTGCGAAGATGCCCGCGATCAGAAGTCCTCGCAATCCGGCCGGAAGATGTTTCAGAATGAAATAGGCAAAAACCTCATTGGTCTTCTCAGGCAGACCAGGATCGTGATTCGATTGAAAGTAAATGCTCATGAGAATTCCGATCGTCAAGAAAATGAAGCCGATTGGCAAATCAGCGATACCGGAGAGCACAAGGGATAACCTGCTTTTCTTGTAATCAGTTGCGGTGAGCATGCGCTGCACCATGTCCTGATCTGTGCCATGTGTGGCTAGTGTTGTAAATGTCATTCCTAGCAATGCAGCCCAAATTGTGTATTCGGAGGTAAGAATATTCAGAATATTCTTCTGAATTGTTTCACCAGATATAGTGCCACTAGTAAACAGCGATAAACTGCCGCTTTCGATCAAATGGCGTAGAGCGTTTGCACCGCCGGTGTTTTGAATCTGAGCCAGGAGAACTAAAATCGCTCCAAGGGCACCGGTAAACATGACAGTAGATTGAATGCAATCGGTCCAAATTACAGCTTTGATACCACCTAAGGAGGTGTAGATAGCGGTCAAAGCGGTGATTAAAACTATGGAGCTAATGTATATGACGAGCTGCTCTGCGTGATTGGCCTGGGCGCCTGTCATTATGCTGAAACCGACTGCAAGTACGATCGCAGCAACATAGAGACGCGCGCCGGATGCCAGCGTGCGTGTGAGCAGGAAAATCGCAGAGGCGGCTTGACGCGTTCTTTTTCCAAAACGCCATTCGAGAAATTCATAAATTGAGTAGACCTTCAAATCATAGAAAGGTTTGATGAACAAAAACGCTACTATGATGCGGCCGATAATAGTGCCAAAGACGAGTTGCAAAAAGGTGTAGTTGACGAGCTTGTATCCTTCACCAGGGGTTCCAAGAAAGGTGGCGGCGCTTGTCTCCGCTGCGATGATTGACGCAAGTACAGCCCACCATGGAATCGACCTGCCACCCAGAGCGAATGACTCGAGATTGCTTTCCTTCTCTGCGAATCTGAGACCGACAAACATTACGGCACCAAAATATGCAAGTATCACAGCAATATCTATGGCAATTTGCAATCCGGAATTCATTGGAAGAATGTTTGTCAGTCGTGGAAAAGGCTTTGATCTGAGTGATCGGCAAGCTGAGTTGTCTGCGGAAGGTTTGCCGTAGGCAGTGTAAACCAGAAATTGCTACCTTTACCGCTTTGATTTTCAGTCACGCCGATTCTTCCACCATGTGCTTCGACAATCATTTTGCAAATCGCCAACCCTAGACCGGTGCCTTGACTTTTGCTTGAAGGCGCTTGTTGATAAGGTTCAAAGATTCGCTGACGATACTCTTCCGGAATTCCGGGACCTCTGTCGGTGATCGTGAAGCTTATTTGACTAATAGAATCTGTATTGTCGGCTTCGCTGATAGAGATGCTAATTGTGCCGTTGTCCGGACTGAATTTGATGGCATTGGACAGCAGATTCAATATCGTTTGGGTAACCTTTCCGTGATCGCAAAAAATTTCAAAATTTGTTGGGGTGTAATCGATACTCAGATTCTTCGTTGCGGCAACTTCTTTGACGAGTGAAATTGCCTCCTTTACGATTTCGTTCGAGCTGCAATAAGTCTTGTCCAGCTGAACTCTGCCTTCGTCCAGTTTTTGAAAGTCGAGGAGGTCATTGATGAAATTGATCAGAATTTGAACGTTACGACTTGTCGCTTTGATTTCTTTGAGCGCATCAAGGTTATTTACGTCACCAAGAGAACCCTTTTCAATCATTTCCAGGGTGATACCAAGATTGGTCAGTGGACTGCGCAGGTCATGGCTGACCATATCGATAAAGTCCTGTTTCAAACGTGATAAGGCTTTCTCCGCGCTGATGTCGCGAACCACGCAGAATACTCGACTTCGCAGTGGTGACCAAACGGCTGACCAGTGTGTTTCAACTTCTTGTCCTGTCGCGGCTCTTAGCCTCAGCTCAAAATTTGTCACTTCCTCTGAGCTGCGAGTCTTGCGTAAATATTCGTCGGTGATTAGAAACTCGCTTGCGACTGCTATGTCGCCAACCGACTTGCCAAGCAAATCTTTCGCAGACACTCCTAGCATTCCTTCGGCTGCGGCGTTTGCTTCAAGAAATATGCCATCTTCGCTTAAGGAGCAGACAAGGTCACTGACATTGTGGATCAGTGCCATCTCTCTTTCAGACGCGACCTTCACTGCTTCATAGGTGCTGTGCAGGCGTCTATCCAAGCGGCTGAGTTCGTCATTACCTTTGAGCGGAGGCAAAAGGGTAATTCTTTTCGAAAGGCGCTTACTGTTTTCCGCAATGTGTTCTAACGGTTTTTTGATGCTCCAGGTAAAAAATGCAAACATAACGGCTGCCACCAAGAGCGATGCGCAGATTGCGAGCCAAATGAAACGCAAGATCTCTCCCTGCGCCTTTGCGAATTTGCTGAATTCACTTATGCGGAGTTCATTACTCTTGGCGATTACCGTTTGCATCTCCAATATGAAAGGAGGTATGCAGTGCAAAACCCGGTGGAATGTGCTGATTCTAAGTTTGTCAGGATTGGTTTTTCCGGTGTTTAATGTGTCGGCTGACGACTGAAGGATTGATAGCATTTCCTTCAAGCGTGCATTCAACTTTTGTGTGTCTTCCGGTGCCAACGTTTTTAGCAGTCCATTCAGCTCCGTCACTTGCTTTGTTTGTTGCGTATTGGGACGATTTATATTTTGAAAATCAAACTCGTGAAAAACGAGACTTTCATTTATTGACGATGCAACTTTGTTGAGACGCAAGTAAGTCTCACGCATTTGCAAAGCGCGTTCGAGCGAATGCTGTGCGTTGATAAGCATGAAGATCACCGCAAAGATGAAAAACCCCTGGCAAACCATGGGAAAGGCAATGAGCATCGCTCCACGCCATTGAAGAGGAAGCGTTTTCATAAATCCTCCTCCTCCTCGTCCATTAGGCGTGGTACTTGGACCCAGAAGCGGCTACCTTTTCCTAACTCGCTTTCTACTCCAACAATGCCTCCATGCTCTCGTATGATTGCTTGCACAATTGCCAGCCCAAGTCCCGTGCTTTTGAGCGACCTATTCGTGCTTTTGCCAGCTTGCTGGAAACGATCGAAAACTAGACTCACATGCTCTGGAGCTATTCCGGGGCCACAATCTGTAATGCCAATTTCAACGAAACCATTCGACTGTTTGACATCGAACTTAATCGTTGAACCTTGAGGCGAGAACTTGATTGCATTGGAAAGGAGATTCACGAGCACCTGAGTCAGGCGCTTAACATCGACTAAAATCGCTGCATCTCCCGAAGGTCCGGTGATATTGACGCCGGATTTTGATGCAAAGCTTTCCAGTTGCTCTTTTGCATAGCTGCATACCTCTGCTGCGCTCGCCACTTCTGTTTGCAGAGTGATTGTTCCAGATCCAATTTTTTCAAGCTCGAGCAAATCGTGAACCAATTGCGAAAGTATTTCCATACTATTTCGCGACTTTGTCAGCTGTGACTTTACACGTGCCGGCAGTTCACCCAAGCGGTTTTCGGCGAGCATGGATAGTCCTATGGATACGGAATTCAGAGGAGTGCGCAGGTCGTGACTGACCATCGCCAGGAAGTCTTGCTTGAGTTTTTCCATTGCACGCAACTGAGTTACATCGTGAGCTACGCAGTAGTAAATTTGGTCTTCGGATCGCCAGTTAATTGTCCAGAGAAATGTTTTCTGAGTTCCGTCCTTGCAGCGAATTGTGTTTTCCAGCTTTCCTTGATTGGCTCCTTCTGCAATTTCCAGAAATCCGAGTCTAGTAGACTCTGTGTTCTCTTCCGTTAGTAATGACAATATGATTCTGCCGGAAAGTTCATCTATTTCATAACCCCAATTTCTTGTTGCTGCTTTTCCGATATCGCGCAGTCGCAAGTTTTTATCGATACTACAGAGAACATCGGTTGCGTTGTCCAGAATTGCTAGCTCGCGTTTTCTCGCTTCTTCCAGCTCCTGTCCAGCCGTATAAACAGCCTGGTCCAGTTCGGCGATTTCATCACTTCCGGCTTGAACTGCAAACAGAGGTTGTCGGTAAGAAATTCGTTTTGTGTTCTCGCTTATGTTCTTCAGTCTTTTAACGATGTCCAGAGTAAAAGCGCGACTTATCCAGAGGCAGATTGCACAACTGGTTGCTAAACCTAGAATTAGCCAAGCATGAAATTGACTTTGAAATCGTGCCATCTCATTTGGTTGCATGGCACCCAATTGTCCTTCTATGTTGAAGGCCAGATCATTGAGTCCCTTCGCCTCCAGCATCAGTGGCATCAATTCTTGCTGGTCGATTATCGTGCGATACATTGGCCTGTGACCAGGAGTTAGAATCTCGCTTCTAAACTTCGCAATGATCACACTTGCATGTTTGTGAAAGCTCTCGAGACCTTCTCGCAATTCTACAAATTCAGGAAACTTCTCACCTTCTTCCAGAACGAAAGGAGTTGTCTCTATGTCCATTGTTTCGATCGCGGTCAGTCTCTTGTTTTTGTCTTTCTCTTTGTCATCGAGAGCGCCGCAAATTGCCAGGTAGAGAGAACCTCGCTGCTGTGTCATTGTGGCAAGAGCATCAATTGAGCGCTGCACACGAAACAGTTTCGTAAAAGTATCGGATAGCATCACTGCCAGGTAAGAGGCGAATGAAATTTCAATCAGTACCGGCACCAAAACCAGTATCAATCCCTTGGCAGTAATGTTCAGCCGTGAAAACAATGCTTTATTCTGACTCGATGCAGTAACCCTGGCGCAAAACTGTTTTTACCAGGTCGCCTAACTCAATCTCCGTAAGTTTATGCCGGAGGGTTTTCATGCATGTACGTACAGTTTCCTCTGAAACTTCGCTGTCCATTGGCCAAACGCTATCCAGTAGATTCTTCGATGAATAAAACCTGTTGGTATGGCGCATCAAGAATTCGAGCAAGGAGGTTTCTCTTGGTGACAAGCGAGTAGTGCGCTCACCATACTTGACGTTGCGTGTAAGAATGTCTAGAGTTGCACCTTTCACGGTAAGGTCGTTTGAGGTGAGTCCTGCTGCTCGTCTCAAGAGGCTTTTTATTCTGGCTGACAGTTCGCGCTCATGAAATGGTTTGGTTAAATAGTCGTCTGCCCCGGCCGTCAGACCCAACTCTTTATGGTCGATATCGCTCTCGCCGGTCAAAAAGATTATTGGTGTGGTGCCGCCTAATTTGCGGAACTTCTGGCACACCTCCAGTCCGGTGATACCAGATAGATTCCAGTCCAGAACAATTACGTCGAAATTGAAATTGTTGAGCATCTGCAAGGCATCTTCGCCCGAACTTGCGGATTCCACCAGGTATTTTTCCGATGTAAGCCATGCGCTTATATGACGCAAAAGTTCCTGGTCGTCTTCGACAATCAAAAGTTTTGGCATCTGTCTAGTGTGTCCCCAAAGTCACTAGGAGCCGACTCAAATAGCAAAGGATTCCGTTAGATCTCTAACTAAAGCTCTAGGTATTTATTACATGCCAAATTTTGTCCGCCGGCAATCCTTATTATCGGAAGCTGAAGGCTGCTAACCGCGATCGCATGAGCGACCGTCCATAGGGCGGCATTATTCCCGCCCGCATGAAAGGAACATGCCGTGCGCTGCTGCGCGAAGTTTCGAACTATTTCTGTAACATGTCGGCGGTGGCGAGCCAGTCTTCCACATAAATCTTGTCGAATGCCGCAGAAAAGGCGCTTAGGGACAAGGTTGTCGAGCCATCTGCATTACGATGAGTAGGATCTGAAAAGTTGTCAGCGGAGTTATCTCTAAGCGGGTCGCTTACCGTTACGCGGCCGCCTCTATGGTCGAAATTGGTGACTCCGCAAACGGCGCTCTTTGAGATGAAGCGGTTCCCGTTCATGCGCGGGCTGTTTCTTAATCCGGCTGCAATCATGATTCGGCGCTGTTTAAATGTGTTGCGCATGAAGGTGTTCAATTCTGTGAGTGGCATATCGGTGGTGTTTATCCAGCGTCCGCTCTGTCCGTTCAGCAGACGGCAAATTCTTTCCACCGCTTGTAAGTGATCTAGATCCTGAGTTCCGGTTCGCACATTTTCATATTGCTCATACGCGTTTTCAATAACGGCCATCCAGAAACCGAATTTACTTCCGTGCAAGTATTCAGCCAGACAGCTGCTCGTGGGAGCGTTTACAGTTATTGGATTTGCTTCGCCAGGGAAAGTCACCTTGAATCGACCGTCGACCGTTGGGCTAATCATGCGCACAACCAGATGTGGACACTGAACGATCAAAGATTCAAAAACTGCATTGAAAATGCCTAGTGCCGGATCGTTCTCTCGGCGTTGAATGGCTTGTGGCACTATGCTTTCCATCGCATTCGCCGGATCGACGAACAGTGTTCGAGTAGATGTTTCACTTGCTTGCAAGCACTCGTCTGTCCCCCAACCGGCAATCTGGATGTGACCGCGGATCTCTCTCTTGTATCCGTCTTTGTAATACTGGACTAAATCGCTTCTTGTGAGATAGTTTGCTTTCGCGGCAAATGCTGCGTTTTTCCCTTCAAACTGATTGCGCATCTCTTCATACATTGTTTGCAGAATTGCTTTGGAGACATTGTCGCGTTCATGTCGCTTGTCATATGCAATACGAACTTGATTCATTGACACTGCACCTTCTCCAGTAATGTCAAGTTCATCAAAAAGCGTTCTTACCACTGCCACTGCATGCAGTGGCGCAGCGCATCTCGAGTCTTGTTCAAGCTTTGTGGCTTCGTCGAAAGAAAGAATGTCGTCGATTGTAATACCGGAGCCCTGGCGGCACAGTGCATGGCGTCGGCTCGCGCAAATTGCATCGAAGTGGGATTGCATCATCGATATTAGTTGAATTGCATCCGACTCTTGCCAAATTTGTCGAGCTGCCAGCTCAAGTTCCTCTTTGCTCAGACTCGAGTCTTGGTTTTTATCGATGCTTCTAAAAATAGCAAACAGTGTTCGCTTCAAATCAAAGCCTGCCGTAAATGGAGTCCAAACCACGATTCGTCCACTTAGAGTGCATGTTTGAATGACGCCTGCGGAACTAATAACTTGATACGTTCCATCAGGAATCACAACCATGGACATGTCGCATGTTTGTCCTTCCGATGATTTCCATGTCGAGATATTTCTATGATCGGGTTGCGTAATGCGAGTCCATTCCATACCATCTCTATCCAAGACGCGCACTAGCCTTTCGGATTCGTCGTATTCGAATTCGGCGACACTTCTGTCCGGATACTTAATTCGGTGGGGCCTAATATTCCAGCGACCATACCAAATCACTGCACCAGAATCATCTGTTGTTTGTCGATCCAGCCACTTCTCACTTTGTGTTTGGGATGAAGCGGACTCCGTAGTGTGAATCTCAACTGCCTGAGATGGTGTCATAGCTGGTGGCACCGTAGGCACCGGTGTGACAGCTTGTGTCGGAGTCGCCGGAATTTCGAAATTGAAGGTTGACGTAAAGACGGGTTGAAAAAACTCGTAGACAAATTCGCCCGGCGCTAAGTCTTTGTCTTCTTTGTTGTCTTGAGAAAATGCCTGTTGATTCATCGAAGTAAAATCCGCCGCCGCTGGTTGGTGAACCACCGTGGAAAAGGGTTGTTTGGAAAAGAGAGGTTTGTGTTAACAACGTATCACGACTAATGAGTCTATTAGCAGTTCTTAACAACGTGCTAATTATCACGACCCAAGCGCGTTTCCCGACCTATATATAGGTTTATTTCACATATGCAGAATCAATGGTGCTGCATCAGATTGAGAGCAACCGCAAAGTCTTTGACTGACTAAGCTACGGCTGTGCCACCGTTTTGTTTCTTGAAGTTTTCGACGACGCCTTTGACTGTTGCGACATACTGCCGTTCATTGTTGCCGTCGCTCGATGGCGCGTACACGCTGATTACTTGTGACATCGTTTCCAATCCGCGTTTTTGGACGTAGCTTTCGTCGATTAATCTCGCCCAGTCGCGAGCACCTTCTGCCCATGTGTTGTATTTGCGGAAAGTGCCGTCGGTTTGACCTGATTCCGGAGAGGTGCCCTTGATGTTTCCTAAGCTGTGATTGCCATTGGCGCGACCGAATTTGCCGCACGTAGACTCTTGAAGGAAGAAGCCCACTGCCACAGCAGGATCAATGCCACGATCCGTGCATGCGTCATAGAGGGCTTGGGAGAAGCCCTGCTCTTTCGCCGCTGGCGAGCCCATCTTGGTGAGGAATTCCTGTATTTGATCAACGGTGCATGAAGGTGGTCCTTTGATTGCCAAATCTCCGGCAACTGGAGCCGGAATGGCAGACCGGTCAATGGGGCCGCCGGCGTCAAGGCTGCCGTCGCGATATCCGCTGGACGGGGCAGAACCGATATTGCTGTTGCCGACACGCTCCGGTGCTCCTCCACCGGGACCTCCTCCGCCGGAATAGCCTCCTGAGGCTACCGGTTGGGGCATTTCTCTGGGAGCTGCTTGCTGAACTGGTGCTTCTTGCTGTGGTTGGATTTGCGGCATTTCAACGCGCGGCTGAGCTTGCTGTTGAGGCGCCGGGACATCGACGTCTGCTGTCTGAGCCGTGTGTAGCATGCCTTTCAGGAATTCCGGAATGCCAGTTGCACCGGGATTGGCCTTTTGCCAGTAGAAAATCTTCTCTTGAACAGCGGCCACTTGCAGTTGTTGAGCAACTTTCTTGGCTGCCTCTAAACCTTGCTTATTGTCCACCTGCACTGTGATTGAGCCGTCAGGGTTGGGCGTGGTTTTGGCCGGGTTTTTGACCATCTTTCCGTCGTCACCGACGATATAGTCCGGGACTTGCCCGCTAGCTGCAGTTACGAATTTGACGTTTTTGTCGCCTGCGGTCCATTCACTGATTTGGGACCACGCTGCTGCATCTATCCCCGCCGGTGGCGCTGGAGCGTCGATTGGGCGGATAAAGAGAGAGCTCGGAAAAGAGTCAGGGGCGCTCGGTTTTGCAAACCGGGTAGTCTGAAAGTCGCCCTGAAACGCAGCAGTGGCCGTATTTACAGCCAATGAATCGGATGCGGTTACGGAACTGATTGATGCGTCGAAATTCGCGTTAGCGACCACTACATGTGCCTCGTAGGACAGGCCTGCGTCAAATCTGTATAGGTAGCTTAAGGGGCTATTTTCCGGGAGTATAGATCTGGCCTGGGGCCGTGTCCATGGTAGAAATCCCATGGGCTGATGCTTTTGGGTCCCGAACAGTTAACGCCAGCAGGTCTGAGTAACCTCGAGCCTACTCTAGGCTCCAAACATCACTTTTGTGTGATCGTTTGAGGTGCATGAGCTGGCAGTTGTTGATTTCGCCGTAGGGCAGCTCCAGATGGCGGGCAACGCGATGCCAGACTCCACCGTGGGCAACTATGAGGACGGGGCCGGGATGGGAAAGTGCTGTCTCCAACCCTTTTCGAACTCGGGCGGCAAACTCCTCGTTGCTCTCTCCGCCAGGCGGATTTCCGACTCTGAAGTCGAGTTCGTGCCAGGAGCGACGCTCCCATTCGCCCAGGTGCCACTCTCTAAGCTCGTCGACTACGACCACTTCGGCATTGATAGCTTCATTGATGATTTCAGCAGTTTGGCGAGCCCTAATCATCGGGCTGACGCAAATTGTCTTGACACAACGGAAGTGATGAATCGCATCGCTTTCTCTGAGCGCACGTGCTTGTTCCATTCCAGTTGCATTCAGTTCAATGTCCCAACCGGCGCCAGCGGCTAATTCCGCCAGGTTCGCATCCGTTTGCCCGTGTCTGACGAAGAAGAATTTCTCTTCCAAAATTTCTTCGACCGTAGGCTTTTCTTGTTCTGCTTGTTGTGACATGAGGCGTCTCCGGTTTTTGACCGTACAAGACTACCAGAAAAAACGCGAATCTTCCTCAGGTGGCTAGTAGTTCTCTTGTTCCTTTGTCTTTCAGTCGCCAAATTGCGTGGTCCACAATTACATGGTGAAACTGAACGGTTGTGAAAATTGCAGTGACGGACATTATGTAGTTGAAGCCGAACTGTTGGAGGATGTGCGGAATGCCGATGAAGATGGCGACTCCTGCCAACAGAAGAAATCCAAAATAGCGTAACGCTTTCTTTTGCAGCAACAGAGTTGCAATCTTTTTTGGTGGCAAATTTGCTAGTTGTCCTTGATCTTTCAAGTACACAGATGTGGTGACGGTCAAGTATTGGCTGCCATGGAAGAATGCCGGAACGTATAACCATAATGTGCCGGTCAAGTTTGAACCTAATACGAAAATCAGTACTCCGGTTGTGGTAAGCAAGAGTGCTGGTAATGGAATGAACTGATGGATAGTGCATCTATAGAACAGTCGCGCCACCATGACACACACAGACGCGGCGAGCCATATGCAACATGAGACGAAAATCCATTCCGGTATCGGACCCCAGAATGGAATTTGCTGACCTAAAAACTCTCCACCGCTCCAGCTCTTGAAAGTCAATTGTCTGACAATCGCGAACATCATCGTAGCTTGCATTAGATTCGCAAGGATTCTCTTATCCCAATCTCCCATTTTGTAATCGTGTTTTATGCAGTACAACAAAACAATTCCGTAGGTCTGTTTTGTGAAGTGTTGAGAAACGATTAATAGGTAAATCTTTGCCAGAATGGGTGGAATTTCTTTGTTAGAACATGCCACCAATGCTAGTGCTGACAGTGCCAGAGGTAAAAGATGAGTGTAGAAGGAAAAACCTGACTCGAACCTCTTTTCACCATAGAGGCGAACAAGGCTTGCAATTGTGTGAGTCTCTCCTAAAAAGATTGTGCCGAGCGCCGCAACTGTGAGAAGAGTTTGAACTTGAATACTGTTTGTGTCTGGACCCAGAACGAAGTAGTGAAGCGCGAAAAGCAACCAAACGATTCCGCCACAACAGAAAAGGAGATCGATGACCGGATTCAAGATCCAGCAATACGTTGTTGATTCTGTTGCATCGGCAGGTGATTCCACGACATGAATTTTTTCGAAGTCGTGAATATCTGCGTTTGCTGGAAGCGAGCTGATTGCGCTCGACGAAACTGCTTGCATTTTCTGGGTCACTCAACTGAAAAGATTTGCGTCTCTAGCCATCGCTACCAACCAATTCACCAGCCCTGGAATTGAGAGTCCGCTTTTGATGAGCAGCAGTGAAACCCAAAAATTCATATGCAACTTGTCTTTACGCTTCCATGGGGGATCGCTTGCAAAGGCTGCGCAGTTAATCACATTGGTGATAATACCCAGACCTGTGCAGAGAAAACTGACACACACTCCAACAGATAGAAGGAAACGTTTGATTCCATATTGTTCTTTGAGCATGTACATTAGACTGCCAATCATCAGACATGCACCCCAGATGATGGTGATTATTTCCGCACCGTTTGCGGCGATATTGAGCAATGCTTCCAAATTGGCTAACATATTGATCCGTACGGTCCCGACTCTGTTCACTCCACTGATGACAGTCGCATCTTCTCCTTGCGGACCGATTGTCCCCATGGTTGCTCCTTGCAGACATGGTGGCTCAGGATCTGCCGTTCCTTGCATCAGAGGACGGGCTAATGTTTGCGTGTTACAAGCTCTTTCAGCGGAAGGATTAGCATCACTTGCGCTTCCCATTGCCTGAACGACATGTCCTGAAGTGTATTGAGCCAAGCACGGTTGCATCGTAGTTGTGAGTGAAATAAGCAGTACGAGGTTTGCCGCTTTTCTTAAGGCGGCACGCCAATGTCTTTCCATCCAGATTTCTCCGATGTAAGAAGGATTAAACGATTTCAGTTCTTAGTAAATGGAGACTGTCTGCGGAGCGGCGCTTGTGCCGGTTTTGGACAGTTCCAACAGTATTGTCTCCAAGGTAGGGGTATTCTTGAATGGGGGAAACCCTGAACCGCACCTTGGTACCCTCTTGGGAGTCTACTGCCGGTTGCGGACTGAGAAGGCAGATATCCTCATTGCATACAGGGCTGAATCACAGGCTAGTCGATGGCTATACTCGCGCTTAGCTGTGAAAATAAATCTCCTCTACAATCAGAGTGAGCACTGGGTCTGGGTTACAATCTTGACTTATGAATACTGAAAAGCCTCCAAAGAAGTCGGATGACCGGGCAGAATACGCTCGCAGCGATGCGTTGAAGACAATTCAGCTGCCTCCAGCAGAGCCTTTTCGCACTTATGCAATCCGATTGAAGGATGCTCTGGCTAGCGATGAAAAAAAGGAAGTCCAGAGCGTTTGCAAACTGCTTATTGACGAACTCAGCGTAGCTTATGGTGTGGAAAAGCCAACCATAAAAATTCTTAGTGTTAGACCACGTGAGGAAGGAAAAGACTGGGTTTATGAAACGTTCGGTGATTATGATCCAGAGACGTTGCGCATCAGACTATGGATGAGAACAGCAGTTCAAAAGAAGCCAACCTCATATGGTGTTTTACTGAGCACGTTATGTCATGAGTTTTGTCATCATCTAGACATGGTGCAACTCGATTTTCCGAATACGTTTCATACAAGAGGGTTTTACGATCGAGTCGGCCTTCTGTACCATCACATACAAAACACACCCGTGCGTCAAATTGTTTGGCAAGAACACAGAGATGGCTCTCATAGCATTGATTGGGGACGAACTATGAAGGGTTCTCCAAAGGTACTGGCGTAGATCTCTGGCTGGTTTTCTCGATCACATAATACTTTCAAGCAGATCGCAGCGCAATTGGTACCGCGCGCGGTATTGAGTGAAAACGTGTACAAACGTCGAAAAGCGATGATTGTTGACGTGGGTTGGCAATCATCGCCTTTCATTGACCGATCCTTCGCAGTCAACCGGAGCTGGCTGCGTGATCTAATCGTTGTATTGATTTTTAGCTAACTGCTGTGTTATTCAGCGGTCGAAGGTGCCGGAGCTTCAGGGGCTGGTGCTGGCGCGGCTTCCGGTGCTGGTGCCGGTGCCGGTACTGGTGTCGGTACCAAGACAGGTCTGTCCACTGGTACTGAATTGGTAGTCGATGTCGTTGTATCCGTGTTGCGTTCAATAACCGTCGATGTTCCGCCGTTGCTGAAAGCGTAGATGCCGTATCCAATTGCTGCTACGAGCGCGATACCAAGAATTGTGCCTACAATGGCACTGCCTGAGCTATCTGCTTCTACGGTAGTAGTTGTGGTCGGTGGCGACGGAGGTGTAATAATGGTTGTCATAAATCTACTCCTAATCCCCTACGGGAAGCGTGTTTTCCATGAGTAATCCGGTCTGGATGTGAAGACTGAGTGCCTTCTTCAGAGTTCCAACCTGTTTCATTCCTTAAAATTTGGAAAATGCGGGAACCCCAAATCAGTCTTATCTGGGCACAGCTGCTGTTTTTTTGAGTAGATTTGGAGACTTGAGTCGCGCGCACATCGCTTCGAAAGAGTCTGTTTGACCCTTCCATCTTAGTTCCTCAATTTCATTGAAGACCGGTGCGTCGGTGCGCAGAGTAGCAAGCTTGCGATACAAGATAGCTTCCTCCCATGAACCGAATAGTGTTGCCGCCAACTTTGCGCTACCGCGAATTGCTGAATTCCAATTTTTCGGATCAGTTGGAATATCTTCCAAATGAGGATAGATGGAAAGTACCGATGCCGCACCCTTGGCGCCCCATCCAGGAAGTCCTGGATAACCATCGGACGCGTCCCCAACCAGTGCTAAATAATCCGGGATTGATTCCGGTCTGACACCAAATTTGGTGAACACTCCTTCAGCATTTCTGATTTCATTTTTTCTTCTGTCGAGTTGGACGATTTTGTCTCCAACTACACATTGACTGAGATCTTTATCCGGGGTGCAGATGATAACAGTGTCTACGTCTTTGTCTTGTGCCGCTTTAACAGCTGCGGCAGCGAGTGCATCATCCGCTTCGAATTCAACCATTGCCCAAACCAACACACCCATCGCTCCCAGTGCTTCTTCTAGAAGATTGAACTGTGACCATAGATCTTCAGGGATACCTTCGCCTGTTTTATAGTGTGGATACAGATCATTTCTGAACGATTCGATTACGTGATCCGTTGCTACTCCGATGTGTGTTACTCCTTTTTCCAGTAGCGAGAGAACGGAGGTAAGAACACCTCTAACGGCGCCGATCTCATTACCCTCGGCATCAGTCGCTCCCGGAACGGCAAAATAATGCCTGAAGAGTTCGTAAGTGCCATCAATTAGATAGACATCCATCGACAGTTCCTTAAATCAGTTTGTATTGTTGATTCGTGCTTGAGTGCCAAAGATACCACAGGCTGACTTTCAAAGAGAAGAATTTGTTGACAACGCTTGAAGCGTTGAAATTGTTGGCGTTCAGCCTGTAGTATTGCGGTTTAACAGTCACCGACGGACGAGTTTGGTCCTGCAAACATAGGCTTCTAACGATGAGCTCATTTACTGATTGTTTACTGATTGTCGGCTTAACGACATTGCTATCAGTTGTTGGATTGTTGTTGGTTCGCAAGAAGTTCAAGCGCGAACAGTTTGAGTCTTGCCACGAGGTTGGTGGTTTTCTTCTTTCGGTGGTTGGAACCCTGTATGCGATTTTGGTTGGATTG
The DNA here is from genome assembly GCA_012965515.1 of Candidatus Melainabacteria bacterium. Lineage (GTDB taxonomy): Bacteria > Cyanobacteriota > Vampirovibrionia > Obscuribacterales > Obscuribacteraceae > QKMZ01. The sequence goes on from DTSE01000164.1 coordinate 62,835, forward strand.
ATTGTCGTCAATTCGCAAGGAAAAGTTGATGCTGCAAGCCAGATGGCTGTTTCTGAAGCAAACATGCTTTCCAATATTTACCATTTGTCCAACACCTTTAAGGAACCGACGAGAAGCAGAATCCACAAGCATATTTATGACTATGCAGTTGCAGCCGTGAACCAGGATTGGTCACTTGTCGAAGAAGGAATGGAAAAGGAAGCGACCATTCCTGCGTATCAAGCACTCTGGAAAGACATTACTCATTACGTCCCTCGTGAGGACAATGAGTCGCAATGCTACGCGACGATGCTGGGAAACATTCAAGAGTTATCCGAAGCACGTAAGTACAGAATGGTGGCAGCGCGAGGAGGTCTATCTCCGGTGCTTTGGTCTGTATTGATAGCCGGTGGTGCAATGATTGTTCTCTTCACCTATTTTTTCTTTGTGGAGAGTTTGATGGCTCAAGCTATCATGACTATGTTTGTCGCGGTCTTTCTCTCCCTCAACGTTTATCTGATCTACATTTGCCAAAATCCTTATCGCCCCGAACTTGGTGCGAAGGAGGCGGGCTTTGGATTTAGTTTTACACCAAATTGGTTCAAAGACAGGCCGAACGTGCCTCATATAGAGTCGAACATTCGCGAGAAGAATGAACAACCGACTACTGAGGTAATGACGGATGAGAAGTCAGATGTGAAGACCGACGTTAAAACAGAAGTAAGAGAAAATGATGTGACATTGCAGAAAACGGAAACGAAAACAGAGACAAAATCTGAGATAAAAACTGACGATAAAACGGAAACAAAACAGTGAAATTGAAAACTTACGCAGCATCGCTAGTAGTGGCAATGGCATTCGGAATCGCTCCGAGTCTTTCACAACCTATGAGCCCACCAGGACAAACACTGCCCTCGTCCGTGCAACAATTTCCGCCGGCGATGGCGCAGCCACTTCCCGAAGCTTATGTTCCTCCGGCCACACCAGCCACGCTTGATCCGGATCTGCAATCTCGCCTACAGAGAATTGACGCTATGGTTGTGGATCGCATGAAGACGCTGAATATGCCGGCGTATTGTCTCGTCGTCATTAAAGACGGGAAAGTGGTTTTTCAAAAGCCCTATGGCTATGCAAACCTCGAATCCAGACAGCCGACAACCAATGACACTATTTTTGGTTTGGGTTCACTGACAAAAACGTTCACCGCACTGGCTCTTCTCACTCTTGTGGATCAGGGGCTTGTTGGTTTGGAAGATCCACTTTCTAAATATATTGATGGGTTGACCAACGATTACAAGCCTTTGACGATAAGGCAATTAGCTTCGATGACAGCGGGGGTGCCGGCTAAAGTTTCCCAGGAAGTTGATTGGCGAAATCAACTGGAAATTTTGGATCACACTCCTCTAGTTTCTCAGCCTGGTTCTGCTTACTTGTATTCTAACTATAGTTACAGGCTGCTTGGTTCTGTGATTGAGAAGGTAACAAAGCAACCCTACCTTCAGTATGTGGAATCAACTATTTGTGCCCCTCTCAACATGAGGAGTACAGGTACCACGATGTTGCTTCAACCAACAGGAAGAGTAGCGCAAGCGTATGGCGATAATATGGGTCAAGGACCGCTGCGTGCTATCCAGTACAAAAGTCCTGCAATAGCATTTTCAGCGGGAATGTTAGCGACAACTTCCAACGATTTGATCAAGTATGTTTTTGGCTTAATGTCGCACAAGATAATTTCTGAGGATGGATACAAGATCCTTTGGGATTACAGACCGCCACTGACTACGGGGCAGCCGTCCAAGTGGGCGTTTGGTTGGGCTAAAACGCGCAATAAGAATATGGGAGATGCATTGACGCTTTCCATGAATGGTGGCGTGCCTGGTATCGCATCCACCATCATTATTTTGCCGGAATCGAATTCGGCAGTGATAGCACTGTGCAATTTGAGAAAACCACCGGTCTACCAAGTTGCCCGTACAGCAGCAGCAATGGCTTTTGGTGACAACGACCGTCCGACGGGAGAAGAAGAAGATCACGCGGGCTCAATCGCGGACTAAGGCTTTCTGTCTTCGCGGCAAATGTGAAAGTATCCGCGTGTGAACGGTTCGAATTGTTGATTCTCGTTTAGTGTGACGTCGAGATATGCGACGAGATTTTTTAGTGAGTCTTTTCCTTCATGTTTGCACAGCATGATTCCGTTGCTGACGACGAACCCTTCGTATTCACGAACGCCACCAAAACCATCTGCTTCAATCAATACAAATACGATATTCGGAAATTTTTCACTCCAGGACAAAAGATCAGACTTCATTGATTTGGCGATTCGCTCCTGTTCTTCTTCCTGCGCGCTGTTGAAAACAAGAGGGTAGCAACGATCTGCGCCAGGGTGAGCGAACCCAACTCCTTGAAACGGCTTGTCAATGGTGCGTGCCAGGCAACCCTTCCACTTTCGGCGTGCCGCCTCGAGAATCGAGACGTCGCCCTTTGCAAAGATGGCGGTGCAGTGATAAGTCATTGGGCCAATTATTGCAGAGATGACAACGGCGCTTTAGTATTTGAGTACTTGAGAAGTTCAGGGAAAAGTGAGCGAAACTCTGGTATCATGCGCCGCTATGAATAATTCAACAGAATCCGTAACGATTGAAGAACGTAAGACTGACAACGGCATTTTCTGCCGGCGGACTTATACTTGCACATCAAAAGACCATCTTGTACTTGTGATGGGATATGGTGGCAGTCTGAGAATTTGGCCTGCGACTTTCGTCAATCAGTTGGCAAAAACCTTCACGGTCATCACCTATGATAACCGTGGCACCGGACTCAGTATCGTCCCACTGAATCCTGAAGAATACACTGTCAAAGTCATGGCAGATGACTTGTTCGATGTGATTTCGACATTTGGAATTGCGTCTCACCATTTGCTGGGATACAGCATGGGTGGCTGCATGGCCTTGCAGTATGCACACGATCATCAGGACTACGTGGAAAGCCTTTTCCTGATGTCCAGTACCGCAGGCGGTGCGCTGTTTGCTAAACCTGATAAAGCAGTTTCAACAGCATTAGCCAATCCTGAAGGAAAAACACTTTGGGATATCTACATGTCTACTTTTGGTTTGATGTATTCCCCCGAAGCTTTGCAGCGCTGTATGCCAACGATCGAGGCTATCTATCAGGTTTCCAAAGAATGTCCGACGCGACCGATTGCTTTGGCTGGACACTCGAATGCATTTCGTGGTTTCGATGGTACAGGCTATTTGGCAAATTTGAAAATTCCGACGACCATACTTTCCGGAAAAGCCGATCGCCTGATGCCTGTGCAAAATTCGTTGAATTTAGCGGAAAACCTGTCCAACTCGACGCTCGTTCTTCTGGATGATTGCGAGCATGGACCGCACATTCAAAATGAGAGTGAGGTCGTTGAGCTGATCGTTCGTTGCGCAAAACATTAGAGTTGTAGGGGGTGCATGGCCTGCGCCCAGATAATTTGAGTCAAAAAGGGGCGCATTGCCTGCGCCCAGATAATATGAGTAGAAAAAAGGGCGCATGCAATGCGCCCCTACGCTCCGCTTTCTGCGTTGCGACCCTACGCCGATCTGTGTTTAGAGCTTCAAACCTTCAGTCAAGCTTGCGACTGAAACTGAGCCGATGTCTCTGAGCAGTTGGGCCTGAGCAACATTAAAGTCCACCACGGCGCGTGCCTTGTTGACGCTTGCTTGAGTCAGGTCGCGCTGTGCGTTTAGAACGTCGATGTTCAAACCTATTCCCGCCGACATTCTCTTTTTGGCGATTCGCAATTCTTCCTCTGCCGCTAGTACTTGAACAGTGGCGCGGTCGATTTTCTTGTCAGAAGCGGCACTGTTGTTATAGGAGGTTCTCACTTCGTCGAAAACATTCAAGAAAGTCTTTTTCGCTTGAACTGCTGCTTGGCGGGCTTCCCATCGGGCTCTTTGCATATTCAATAAATCTTTGGTGCCCATGCCGCCGAGTCCCCACTTGATCCCCAAGTTGATGTTGTAAATGGGATCGAGATTACCGCCTGTTCCAACACCGACGATAGAGCCGCCAAAAGAAACGTTTGGTTGCATAGGTGCCGCCGCTACAACAATTGCACGTTTTGCAGCCAGGCGGAGTTCTTCATACTGTTTCAATTCCGGACGGGAATCTATGGCTTTCACGAGCAACTTCTCGATGGGAATCGACTTTGGTATCAATCTCTTTTTCTTGAGATACTTTTCGCAGGATTCTAAGTCTTGGGAAAAGCTTGCATTCAATACATGAGCGAGTTGAATTGCAGATTGACGCCGTTGGTTTTGCTGTTCGACCAAGTTTTGCTCATCACTGGCAAGTTGTGCCTGTGATTGCAATACGTCTAATCCTGTCGCTGTGCCTGCTCTTTCTTGTGCCTGGTTGAGCCGAACTTGTTCTACGGAGATCGCCACTGCTCGCGTGCGTATTGCCAGTAATGCTTCTTGCAACAAGAGATCGTAGTGTTTTTTGGTGGCATTCAAAAGCGTGTCATTAACGTTAGCAGTGAGACCGGCGCGCGAAGCGAACCAGCGATGTCTCTGTTGCAGTGTGCCGAAAACGACGCTGCCGCCCTTGTAAAGGTTGTATGTGAATCCGGCTTGGAGTAATTGGATTGACGACGGCAATTTTGCTCTGCCACCATCAATTCGATTGCCGGCATTGGTTGCAGGTGTGGAACCAAACAAAGTTGAAGGAATGCTGCCGTTGATTCCGAAGAGGTTGTAGCCGCCGTTCAAATTCGGCAGAAAGCCGGTGGCCGACGATAAGTACGAATAACGCTCAATTTTCGAACGTACAAAGCCTTCTTCAATGTCCAGATTCTGTGCCAGAGCTGCTTCGAGGGTGTCCTTCAAGCTCACTTTCTCGATGTAGCGTGCGTCCAGGGAAAACGGATTGAGGTTTTCTTCCAGTGGTATAAGCGCCTCGAGCGACGGATGTTCGATCAATACGCCTGTTTCGTCGCTTTCTTGCGCTGCACCATCTGGCTTTATTCTCTCCAAGGGTGTTTCTACTTTGTCGACCGTTCCTTTGCCGAGCGGTCGTACAGTTTGAGTGGCCTTCAGTTCGATGACATATTTTGGTGGATGCTTTTGTTCTGCATTGGGCAACACAGTCTTGAGAGGTTTTTTGAGATCGGTCAACGCATCGCGATTATCCTTGCCTGCGTCGACTGATGCGCCTACCGCGGGGGTTCCAAACACAAGGCATGACGCCGTCATGATAGGAACCGCATTTAATGCGGTGATCGCTAGTTTTGACTTGCGTAACATAACAACCTTCTATCCAGCTAAGCTAGTTTATCAAGTGACGCTTGGTATCAAACGCGGTGAGCGTTTCCAAGATACGACAGTTTAGTGTCCAACTTTAACCGATGGGATTACCGACATACCAGGGGCCAAGAGATTTTCGAGTCCTTTCAAGGAGTCCTTATTCAACACAATTTTGACCGAAACTCTTTGAACGACCTTTGTGAAATTGCCAGTCGCATTATCCGGCGGAAGCAAGGCAAATTGCGCACCGGATGCCGGAGAGATCGAGTCTACCGTGCCAGTCACATGAGCATTCGGATAGGCATCAATTTTGATATCAACTGCTTGACCCGGTCGCATTCTTGAAAGCTGGGTCTCTTTGAAGTTAGCCACCACCCATTTTTCGTCAGACACAATGCTCATCAGCGCTTGCCCGCGTTCAATCTGTTGTCCGATCTCGACAGTTCTGTGACCAACGCGCCCAGTAATTGGAGCAGTGACACTGGTGTACGAAAGTTGTGTCGCAGCGTTGTTCACTTCACTTTGCGCTTTGTCGGCTGCCGCTTCCTGCACGCTCAAATTGCGCTTGCTCATTTCCATCTGCGCAGCGGCCGCGGCTGCGCTTTGGGCGGAACCTTTGGCACGAATAACATCGGCTTGTGCATTGGCGACCGCTTGCATTGCTTGATGAACGCGGCTTTGCGATTGCTTGTATGCTTCTTGCGCAGCCTGCAGGTTTGCCTCTGCAACATCCTTATCCTGTTTGGCTCGCTCAAAGCTCTGCATAGTGGCAGCGCGATCTTGCACCAGCGACTTATACCGCTCGAAGTCTGCGATGCAGCGAGTCAGTTCTGCCTGGCGCTGTTTGATTTCTGTTGCCGCGAGTGCTACTCCGAGTTTAGTCTCCGAAAGCATTGCTTTCGCTTTGTCGACGCCTGCATCTGCGCTTGCAACAGCCGATTCAGCTTCAAAACGCCGTGCTTCTGCCTGACGCTGATTGGCGACGATATTTGACTGAACTTCGTAAGTCTTCAATTCTGCTTGAGTAGCAGCGGCTTTTGCCGTGGCAAGACTAATTTGAAAATCCTTAGGATCGATGCGTAAAAGCACATCGCCCTGCTTAACGTGCTGGTTGTCGTTGACCATGAGCTGAGACACTGTGCCGCTGACACGCGAGCTCAGTTGGTGAACCCTGCCCGTGATGAAGGCGTCGTCGGTTTCTTCCACCGAAGAAGCATGCTGCCACCAGACAAAAGTGCCGCCCCCCACTGCGAGCACAACAAAAGCTGCTAAGCCAATTGCCAGCGGGTTTTTCTTTCTTTTCACCGGTTTATTCAATTCCGGTTGCTTCGATTCTAAATCTACTAATTCGGGGTGCGATTTAGTGCCCACCGCCGGGGATCTTCTCGTTTCTGTCTCGTTCATGGTTTCCGTGCCTGCAGCCAATGGGGGCTTCCTCTTGTGCATGACGTAGTTATTATTGACCAGGTTTCAATTTTGGTCAATAATCCGCGATTAATGTTTAATGCATCTCCACATTTGCTTTCCTTCGTCCTGAGCCGAGCAAGAAGCAAAACGGAATCATGCATCCGGTGAATACCGTCAGTAACCAGGCTATGTCTCCAAATGATAGGGCAGCAGCCTGGGTGTCGACTTGCGAGCTCATAACTGTCAAAGCTCGCGCTTTGGCATCCGGCAGCGCCCACCCCTGGCGGCTGAACATCTCAGTTAGGGCGGACAGGCGGTTCATTGCCTCGGTTCCATAAGGGGTAATTTTTTCGACCAGAACTGCACGATGAAAGTCTTCACGCCTGGTGAGGACTGTTGCGAGCATTGCAATACCAACGCCGCCACCCAATGTCCGCACGAGACTGAGCAATGAAGCGGCGGTTTGTATATCCTCGGGCGGGCAGTCGCCGACTGCAGCGATGGTCAGTGGGAGGAAAACCAGCACCAGCCCAAAGCCGCGTATAAGACTCGAGGTCAGGAAATGCTCCCACCCCCAGTTCAACGTGAGTGGAACCAGGAACCAATTGGAGAGACTAAGGCAGGCGATGCCGACGAAAACCATCAGTCGCGCGTCGATTTTTCCAATCATGGCGCCTACGATCGGAAACATAAATCCGGTGACAATCGAGGCTGGAACCTGAAGGAGACCCGCTTGTAGCGCGGTGTATCCCAGCATCACCTGGGCGAAATTCGGAATCACATAATTGATGCCAAAGAGAACAAACCCGACCACGCCTTGGAAGAGCAAACCAATTGCAACGGAGCGAAAGCGAACAATGCGCAAATTAACGGCCGGATACTTTGTCTTTAACTCGTGAGTAAAGAAGACCGTGGCACCGATTATGGTGGCGATAGTGCACCAGATGATTAGTTGCGATGAGAACCAATCTTCATCCTGACCTTTTTCCAGAACATATTGCAGTGAGCCGAGCATTACGCTTAAAGACATGATGCCAAGCCAATCTATACGAACTGCCGGAGCGCTATCCTCGCGCGGTTTATCTTGCGGAATGAACGCCTGGCATAAGAATGTTGCGACTATGCCGATGGGAATATTGATGAAGAATATCCATCGCCAGTTGTAGTTATCCGTGAGCCAACCACCTAAAGTGGGACCGACGACTGGTCCGACGATTACGCAGATGCCGAAGATTGCTTGCACTAAACCTTGCTTTTCCGGAGGAAACGCTTCGAAGAGAAACGCCTGAGCTTTTGCCAGAAGACCGCCACCGAATAGCCCTTGCATCACCCGTGCCAACACCAAAGTCAAAAGACTATTGGATATACCGCACAAGACAGAAGCGACGGTAAAGCCGATCATGGAGAAGATGAAGTATCGCTTTTTGCCGAACATATCGCCGAACATGACGGCAAGCGGCATCGTAATAACGTTGGCGATCGAATAAGAGGTTACGACCCATGCTGCTTCGCTTGTAGTGGCGCCTAGGTTGCCCTGTATGTGGGGAAGAGCGACGTTGGTAATGCTCGTATCGATAACTTCGATCAGTGCGGCGATGGCCACCCCGACTAAAAACAGCCAGCGGACTATTTCGCCATGTTCATCGACTCGGCGTTGAAGAGCTTCTTGAAGATAGGTTGCCATTTATTTTTGTTCGCGCAGACCATCGACGACCATATTAAGAAGCAATTTTGCACTTGCCTCCAATTCATCTCGAGTCATACGTTTTTCGGATTCCGTATAGTTATTGAAGTATGGCGGAAACAAACTTGACACAGCCATTAGAAAGGTAATTGCTGTTGCATCATTTGCCTTCTTGGGGCTAATTTCTCCTGCCTCAGCTGCTTTCTTGAGAAACTTCAAAACGCGTTCGCGCTTTCGAACATAGAAAGGACTAAAACGCGTCTTAAATTGAAGTGACGTATAGAGCAGCGCTTCGGGTGTGTGGATGTCGCGCGTGACATAGTCGTAGACCATAAGTGCACACATTTGAAAAGTATCTTTCATTGATTCAAGCGGCGAACCTTTGATGTTTTCGGTCCGCTCGTCCATCAATCCTTGAATTTTTACCGCGTACTTTTCTATAACGCGCATCAGAATTTCTTCTTTAGTTCGAAATTCTAGGTATACAGATCCTTTTCCTATGCCGAGATGCTTTGCGATGTCCTCAATGCTGGTTCGCTCGTAGCCATATCGGGAAAACAGCTCTACAGCCGCTTCTTCAATTAGCTCAGCTCGGTTGTGGATGGATTTTGTTCGCGCCATTTTTGCCTCCGCGGATCCATTCTTGACCAATTTGCGATTTTAGTCAATTATTCGGAGGTAATTGTTTGTTGCAAAGTTCTAACTTCTCGCACTAATTTCGAGGCAAGGTAATGGTGAAGATTGAACCAACTCCTTCTTCGCTCTCGACTGAGATAGTTCCGCCGTGTCGTTCGACTATGGTTTTACAAAGGTAGAGACCGAGCCCTGAACCATCGATCCTGCGCCGGCTGCGTTCACCCTGAAAGTACTTCTTGAATAGATTCTTTTGATCCGTTTTCGAAATGCCTATGCCTGTATCCGAAATAGAAATCGAGAACTCGCCGGCAGTCTTTTTACTTGTAACAATGATCAATCCCCCTTTTGGAGTAAATTTGACTGCATTGCTCAACAAATTATGAAAGACTCTCTTGATAGCGGTTCTTTCTACAGGTAAAACCTCAGGTTCATTTGAAAGTTGATCAATGATTTGAATGTTGTTGTGGTCCGCTAGCGCCTTTAATTCTTTAACTGTGCCACGAATGATCTCTGTGACATCGATTGGTTCAATCATACGGGGAACGTTTTCCCCATCGTTTCTTTGCACTTCTATTAGGTTCTGAATCATATCCAGCATCGACCGATTACCGCGTTTCAATACCTCCAGAATTTTTTCTAGATCTCGATCAAGTGTACCTGCAGCGCCTTGAAGAAGAGCTTCGAAAGTTTTTTCCGCACCAATCAATGGTGATTTCAAGTCGTGCACAAGTGCAGCAACAACCTCGTGAACTGTTTCAGAGCGTAAATGGTCCTGTTCCATGGTGCTTACACAGACACCGTTTGGAACCCCGTTTGTATCCGTCACCGGCCAGATTGCCACGGTCCAATTCGGAGCGGGACCTTTCTTGGGTTTTGCCAGCACAACATTAGCGCAAGTTACGTGGAGTTTCGATCGAGAGTGTAGAACATCTTCTAGCATCTCTTCTGTGATCGAAGGGACAATATCCGATATCTTCAATCCAACAATGTCGTCATATGAACCGAGTTGCTCATAAGCAATCGGATTTACCTTTTCGATTATGAAGTGACTATTCAACTTCCAAATTGCAATCGGTGAGTTGAAATGGGTATCTACTTGCGATTTGCCGATGGGAGCTTGGATGGCTTTCAGCTGATCGCTGGAATGAACCGTTTCATTAATGTCAGTACAATAGCCTATAAAGCCGCAAAGTCTTCCGTCGTTACTATATTCAGGAACTCCGGAGTCGAGAACTTGCCGGAATGAACCGTCCGAACGGCGCATGCGGTACTCAATGTGGAACGGTTGCTTAGTCGAAAAGGCAGTTTGGAGAAGTGTGCAAACACGATCCCGATCTTCCGGATGAATAATCTTCTTCCAGCCTTCGCCCTGGACGTCTTTGAACGCCACACCTATAAATCTTAGCCAGCGTTGTGAAAAGAAGATTCTTTGGCCTGTGGCATCCGCCATCCACACCATTTTGGGAATCTGGTCTGCTAACCGAGAAAGAAGCGTCAGCTTTGTATCTGAAAGCGACGAATCTGCACAAAATCGTATGTTTTCCATTCTGCGTTGCCTAAATAGCAGGTTGGAAAACAGCCCCCCCGGCCTTTTCCCCCGCTATTTCGACTCTATATGGTTTGGTTGTTGACGTAATCACCCGCAATGGTTGTTTGTTCGTAACTATCGTCTATTTCATCTCAGTCTAAAGACTGATTTTTGCCGAAACAGCATTTATGTAAAAAGATCGCCTTACCTTGGGAACTCCAGACCTGGCAGCGCGTCTGGCAACTGTCCGAGTGGGCAAGAATCGTCCAAAACTGAAAGATTTCAACTCTCCCACTAGAAGGGCAAGCGTTATGAGCAACGTGCATTTTGGAAAAAACATCGAAAGCGGAATGTTCTCCCTATTAAAAGGTTTGGCTACGAACACTCAGTCCTCTGAGATAACCCCCAAACAGTTTGTTCAGAAACACACACTTCTTGATTTTGCTGAAATCAGAACGCGCATTCAAAACGCATGCGATGACTATGAATTGCTCGAAAAGCCCATGAGCTTGCTGCTTATTGCAGTCGATGCTCTTCCGTCACTGATGGATAATTATGGCGAATACACCGCGACTCACGTCAGAGACTTTGTTGCGAAGTCGCTTTTTGACACCTGCGACAGCATTTATGGTTCGCGCTACCATGCCTCCCTTGGCGAATATGTTGAAGGGCGCATTTTGATGTTGCTCCCAGACATGGTCGGGGCAAATGCTCTGGATTTTGCTGAAATTCTTCGCAAAGGGGTCTCGGACTCTGAGTTTGTTTGGCAGAGTGAAACAATGCGTATTACCGTCAGCATAGGGGGTGTGCACAAACCAGGTCACAACGGCGATCAAGATCTCCTGATTTTGCAAGCCGATCACGCCTGTTCCGAAATCATGAAAGGTGGCGGGAACAGGGTCTGCCTTGCCTGTGCCGCCTGCCGTTTGCGGATAGTCGAGAAGTAGGCTCCCTTGTCCGGATTTCCGACATTGATCCAAGGGTTGAGAGTTTCTATCACCAGTTCGAGTTAGAGGGGTAAGACTTCTAGATCGTACTTCCGAGCGAAGACTTTGGCTGTAACAGGCCTTATCATTTTTGTAGAAATCAACCGCAGACTGCAGATTGTTTGCAGGGTGATCCTATCTTTCATTCCATCAATTCCCTCGCTTGATTCAAGCGGGCGAAGTGAGTTTGCGTATTCAGGAATCCCGTGAATCCCCTAACTATATTGGCGCACTACTGGCCGAAGGATGACGAAGAATGGATACGCCAATATCGGTTCTGGTTGTTGAAGATCACGCTCTATTCAGAACCGGCATCAAGGTGAGTTGCAACAAGGACGAGAGTATCACTGTCACAGGAGAAGCGTCGAACGGCTCGGACGCCATTGCGCAAGTTTTGATGCTCCAGCCCGACGTCGTACTTATGGATGTGAGCATGCCCTTGATGGATGGAATCGAATCAACGCGCCTGATCAAAGACAAAAGCAAGAAAACGAAAGTGATCATGCTCACATCCCATGAAAATGAAGAGGTGTTGCAATCAGCACTATCTGCCGGAGCGAGTGGGTATTGTTTGAAAGATGTAGAGTCGGACATCCTTTGTTCAGCTATTCGGGCTGTGCACCGCGGAGAAATGTGGCTTGATTCACTTTATTCAGTAGATAGAGATTGTATGCGTTCTGCTCGCGAGCGCTTCAATAACCTAATTGAACGACATGGCTCATCAGATGATGAAATTTCCTCATCTCAATTACCCGTGGAAGATTCCAGCATTGATACGAATCAAGATCCGGGTCAAGAAAATACACTTAAGATTTCATCGGCTCCGGGTGCGAGCGTTTCGTCGACTGAGAATAAATCAAGTTCTGCGCGTTTTTCCAAAAACGATAATCTCTTTGACCGCTATGAGAACCTTGGCGTGATAGGACAAGGTGGGATGAGTCATGTTTATAAAGCAAGACACAAAATGCTCGACAAGGTTGTTGCTGTAAAGGTTTTGGCTGGACATCTAAATCGCATTGATGCCTTCTGCGCAAGATTTGTCCAGGAAGCAAGAGTTGCAAGCAGTCTTTCGCACACAAACATTGCTTCTGTGTTTGATTTTGGAGTGACCCCGGAGTCGAATGCCTTTCTTGTGATGGAATACGTCAAGGGTCCGTCTTTGGCTGAGGTGCTTCGACAAGATGTGCGTTTGGACGAAGCAAGGGCAATAGAGTTATTCAAACAACTGATAGATGCACTGTCTTATGCGCATAAGATGGGAGTGGTTCATCGAGATATCAAACCGGCAAACGTAATTTTGACCAATTTTGACAGCGGTCATCCGCATCTCAAATTGGTTGACTTTGGATTAGCCAAAGTAAGTACTTTGGAAGACCCCAAACTAACAATCAACGGTGAGGTTATGGGCAGTCCTCTTTATATGAGTCCGGAGCAATGCCAGGGATTGCCGGTTGATAATCGCTCGGACATATATTCGCTTGGGTGTTTGATGCATGAGGTAATTTGCGGTCAACCACCTTTTCGTGGGGAAACAGCGCTGGATACCTTTAGAATGCACGTTCAAGTTGATTATCAGGAGCCTTCGGAAAATGAGTGTTCTGACCGTCTAAGAACGATTTTGCGTAAATGCCTAAGCAAAAATCCAAATAATCGATACAGCAATCTCGATGAAATCAAATCTTTGCTTTAGCGTGGTCTGCTTTTCCTTGTCGCACATACCCTTTGCGATTTTTTCCGCAAAAATCTCAGATTTTTTGCAGTTGAAAAGTATTGAGTCTGCAGGCTGGGAGTGCAATAAAGTCGGTTGACAGTTTGAAAAAGCAATTGTTTTGAAGAGAACAAAACTACCGACGATTACTTGCTTCTTGTTCGCGCTAATTTTGTTGATGGCGCGCCCGGCTACCGCTCAAGGCTGAGCTCGCTCAATGCTGGTGCCGGGGGCAGCAGGTACATCGGGAGAGATAAAACCTGGCCATGGGACTCTATCTCTTGGCTACAGGAACGTTTATGCAAATCAGTATTTCTTGAACGGCAGCGTCTTTCGCGAGGAAAACCGGCTCGAAGAACCAACACGTCTATGGAACACGCTTGATCTTACGGGCACATACCAGCTTACGCGCAGAGTGAATCTACAAGCTACGGTACCTCTTCAGTGGAACCAGGCAACTTTTCTCGTTCCCTTTACCGAAGGTCCGGCAGCAGAGGCTTTCCGCCAGCGATTGAGTACTTCCGGTGTCGGAGATCTTTTGCTGGTAGAACGCACCTGGTTGATGGATCCGGAGAGAGTTAAACGAGGCAACGTTCTGGTTGGGCTAGGTCTGAAACTACCGACTGGGAATTATCGAGGCGGAAACACTTGGACTGGTGGCGGTCCCGGTGTGTGGAACAACAAACCTGCTCCGCTCACAATCATGATTGGCGATGGTGGTGTTGATGTTCTTGCTGAAGTCCTTGCTTATCGCATTGTCCGATTTCCTGTCAAGAAAACCAACCTCTTTGCCGTTGGTAGTTACCTGATTACACCTCAAGGGACAACAGGAATTCCGTCGCAAAATTTGCTTATCGGGCCTCCTATTTCTACCAGCCCTCTAACGCAAAATTCTTTGGTCAATACAATTCCGGATGTGTATTCATTGCGTGCTGGCATGATTATTCCTTCGCCATGGAAGGAGAATAAATACTTGCGACCGTTCTCCGGACTGATTGCATATCGATGGGATGGCAGCCCTCAACGAGACTTTATTGGCAATAGTAATGGTTTTCGTCAGCCAGGATTTTTCATGGCTGTAGAGCTGGGACTTTTCTATCAACACAAGAGACATCTGGTTCAAGCTACGAGTCCGATCTCTTTTGTGCGCTACGCTTCCTTTGACAGTGGTGGCGAGTTGCAAAACAGTCCGGCGCCGCGAACCACTGCTTTCTCACCGGCATCGCTGGCGGTGCGCTATACGTATTTCTTTTGAGGAACCTTTGGTGGCGTCGCAACGAGTCGATTTTTTTGCATTTCGAGATGGCGCGTTTTGTTTGCCTCGGACCGTTTTTTCCGTAATGCTCTATTTTTTGCTCGTTCCTTGTGCAGTATTGGCTACGCCTGCCGAACATAGTTTGATCGCAGATAGTGCCTCAGATAAGGCTTTGCCCTCTGATACTGAGAAAACAATTTTGAAAACCAATCCTCATGGTGGCGCTGGCGAAGGTGCAAAGCCTGTTGAGACGAATCAGAACACTGAGAATCAGAGTGAAGCTTCCGGCGCAGAGTCAAACACTGCACCTGCAAGTAACAAACCGAAATATGTGCTGCGAGATGCGGCTCCGCTTCCCAAAAGAATTTCGTCTTTCTTGACCGGGCTTTTGATTGGCCCACCGGTTGCGACAGTGCGTAGAACTTTCTCAGAAGATAAGGAAGCCGCTAACACAGTGATGTACGGAAAGAAATCATCCGGTCTTCAGTCTGTCGCAAGAGTTGTTTTGTTTCCTCTAATGGTTGTACCGGGAGCAATAGAGGGCGTTTCCGATGCAGTTGAGAACAGCTGGAAATACTCCTCAGAGCAACCGTTTAGCAAGAATGCCTTTAGTTTAGGAAAACTCGGTGCCAGCGAAGAATAGATTGAGCTAGACCTAATCTTTGCAGACGGTGGTTAGTTCCTTTTCTTTGGTGTCGAGAACAAAAACTGCCAGGAGTTTCGCAGGTTTTGTTTTGCTGGCGTTTCTGCTCACTCCATGCTTGTCGCCGGGAAACTCCGAGAAGTTTTCGCCGGCCTTGTATGTTTTCACCGGACCATCATTGACCTGGCTTGTAATTGCGCCTTCCAAAACGGTCGCATAAATGAACGCTGATTTTGGATGCGTGTGGCAAGGAGATGAACCACCGGGAAGATATTCAACTAGCACGCCCTTCATGCTTTTTCCAGGAACGTTTGGAAGGACGTGGTCATAGACCACTGACACTCTGGAGTTATCTGCGTCGTAACCGTTATTTGTTCCTGCTACGGTGGACTTTGCAGGAGACGTGGTGGAGGTCTTTTCTGCGGCTTTTATCGTGCCTTTCTCAGCGACATTTGTTGTCGCTTTCTCCGGGACCTTTGTTGTCGCTTTCTCTGCAGGCTTACTATCGGGTGCTGCTCCTACTTGTGTTGCAAATGTGAGTGCGCACAACAAGACGGTGGCACTGTATTTAATACCAGTGTTTTTCATGGTTTCAAATCTCAAATAGTGTGGGTTTCTACTTAACGGCAGCGCAGAGCCAATCTTCGAATTTGGTAGGTGTGCGTCGTGCGTTGTCTTCTGGAACAAGCGAGCGTTCGTCCAATTGCATTCCATAATAGTTAGCGTCCGGTCGCGCGACTATTTCACGCTTGTCATGCTTTGCTTCCATGTACTTAGACACGAAGTCGCACAAACGAGCGCGTTCCGGTCCACCAATTTCAAGCGTTGAATTGAGCGGTTTTGCTGTTGCAACTTCTGCCATGACAGAGGAAACATCCTCTGCTGCTATCGGCTGCAGTCCGCCTGTGGACAAATGAACTTTACCTTCACCGTCGGCGCCAAAATCAGCAATGCCGCCGAGGAACTCAAAAAATTGGGTGGCTTGAACGATAGTGTATGGCACTCTGCCCTCTTTGATCAGATCTTCTTGCGCTTGCTTTGCACGGAAGTAACCGCTTTTCTGCAAGCGCGCTGTTCCAACCACTGAGAGAGCAACGTGATGTTTCACACCGGCTTCCAATTCAGCTGCCAGAACATTCTCTGTCGACTTCTTGAAAAACTCCATCACATCGTTGTCGGCCCAAGACGGTGAATTCATCACATCGATTACTGCGTCGGCACCTTTGAATGCTTGTGCCAAACCTTCACCAGTGACTGCGTTGACGCCGCTTTTGGATGACCCGGCAACAACTTCGTGGCCTTGTTTTTTGAGGAACTCAACGGTTTTACTTCCGATGAGACCGTTACCACCGAGGACGACAATTTTCATGGTTAGTGCTCCTGCAAATCTTTGCCTACGCCGCTTCCGGACGCTTGACAGAATTAAAGAGTGACAGAATAAATTCGTGACGCCTACAATGATCTTAGAGAGCCACGCTGGATGGGTGTTGCATTGTTGCGCGATATTATCGGAGTTTCTGAATGTTGTTATTGGCGACAAGAGACTTCGCCGAATTTCCCGGGACTCAGAAGAATCACCTTTCAACGTCCTTGCAGAACTCAGCAGTCTCTTGGCACTGTGCAGACGCAACCTGAGATTGTTGCTCCTATTTATGTATAGGTAGGCATTTGTAAGAAAGTTTCATCGGTAGGTAGGAATGCATTGCACCGCGTGATGCAAATGTATATTTGCATACAATTTGACATTTATTGCAATGTTGAAAGCCTCGTATCCAGGCGAGTTTCAGCGAGTTGAAAAAAACGTTCTCAAGTGTGGGAACTAAAGGTCTTCTACCTGGTCTGCGCGATCGGTTGCGGAATTTGACGCCGGTCTGCGAAAGCAAAACGACAAGGTGCGTAAGCAAAAACAGTTCGCGTTGCCGCTCAGATTTTACACAGTGGTGAATCAACCAAATTAGGAGGAAGTATGCGAAATATCGCAGTTTTAGGGTGTCTATTAATCGCTCTAAATGGGATGGGAGTAGATGCGAAAGAAGCACCGAACGCCGATAACAGCGCACAAAATGCTGGTGCAGAGCGCAAGGAAGCAGTAACCGCTGAGAAGCAAGACAACAAGAAAAGCGATGTCGAAGCCTTGGCACAGATTCGTAAGACAATCGTTGATGATAACAGTCTTTCGATGAACGCCAAGAACGCGAAGATCCTCTTCAAGAACGGTCTCGTCACCTTGAAAGGACCTGTTGATAGCGAAGCTGAAAAGTCACGCGTTGAAGAACTCGCGAAGAGCTGCTCAAGTGTTTCTTCGGTCAAGAACTTGCTGACCATAAAAAAGTAGACACAAGTACGAAATTGAAAATTCAAATGAGACCATAAATACAAATCACTGGAGAATGAAATGAAACAATCAGTTTGTGGAATTGTAAAAACCAATCTGGAAGCGGAGAACCTCGTTAACGCGCTGCGTGCGAACGGCTTTGTCGACAACGAAATCTCTGCACTTTTCCCGGATCAAGAAGGATCGAAGGACTTTGCTCATAAAAATGAAACCAAAGCTCCTGAAGGCACTGTCGCTGGTGCTAGCACCGGTGGTGTCGTTGGCGGTGTGTTCGGTCTTTTGGCTGGTATTGGTGCGATCGCTATTCCTGGTGTAGGACCTTTGATTGCCGCTGGACCAATTATGGCTGCATTGAGTGGAGCGGCTGTCGGTGCGACCGTTGGTGGAATCGCCGGCGCGTTGATTGGCATGGGAATTCCTGAGTACGAAGCAAAAATGTACGAAGGAAAAATCCGCGAAGGAAATATACTCCTTGCTGTTCACTGTAACAACAATGACGAATTGAAGAGAGCAGAAGAAGTATTCAAACAATACAGAGTCAGCGACATCCATCGCGTAGGCGAAGCTTCCGTCAAGAAATCAGCTTAATTGAGAGACGACCAAGTGAAGAGCCCGGATTGCTCCGGGCTCTTTCATGCATTGAAGAGATTGGAGGGATTGTATGAGCAAGGAAGAAAAGGCAGGGGAGAAGGTGAGCGAAAAGAAAATGACCGATGAGGAGAAGAAGGAAGTTCTGCGCGACCTTGACTCCGATGGCACAGCGGTCGAAGTCGCAGAGGCGATGATTGCAATCGACCCATCGAAGGCAACAAAGAAAGCAGCGGACAAGCTATTGAAAGAAGTCGACGAGAGTTCTGATTAGCTAAGGTGATGCGCTTCACTTGTGCAGACAACAACTTGCTCTTTCTAATTAGCACTTTTGTATGAGAGGCAACGTTATAGTAAACGTGGTACCGCTGTCGGAAGAGCTGACGAATTCTATTTGTCCACTGTGGGCTTCAACGATTCTTTTGCAAATATAAAGTCCAAACCCACGTCCTATATAGTAATTCTCTCCTCTGTCCCCGAGCCAGAATCTGTTAAATACGTCCTTTTGCACTTCCGCCGGAATGCCTCCTCCTGTATTTGTAATCAGGATTATCGCAGTATTGTCTTCTCGAACCAGAGAGAGTCTAATTTCGCTTGAAGCGGAAGTATATTTAATTGCATTAGAAACAAGATTGGAGAATAGCGTGCGAAGCCAATCGCTGTTGCCTTTGACGTATAAGAGTTCATCGTCACTAGATATGGTGCACACGATTTTGGAGGAGATGGCCAGGTCTTGAAACTGTTCGATTATTTCCAATAGCAATTCATTCAAGCAGACGCAGTTAACATGCAAATGTTCTTGCAGTAGATGTTGATCTAAATCAATTATTTTTCCTAGTGTTTCCAGCATTTGCTGAGTACTGTTTCGCAGCACTTCAATGATGTCTGCCTTGTCCAGTACTTGCTTATTTCCATCAAGATGTTCACACAGCTTCTTAAGACCGATTACCGAATTACGAAAGTCATGAGTGAGATGTGAAAGCAAGTCCTTGCGAAACTGATTTAAGGTCGATGAAGCCTTTTGCTGCTCCTCCAGCGCACTCTTCGACGAGTGTGCTTGTTCTTGCCACTGTATTTTCTCCAAGGCAACAGCTGTTATGTCTGCAAGAGTCTGCAGAAGAACGAGTTCTTCAGGCGTAGATATATGATCGTCCGACCAATAGGTACCAATTGCTGCTATTGGGTCTTCACGACGGACCGGAGTCATTACAAGGCTCTTGACGAACGTTGGTTGGTAAGCATCGTGAGGAATGCGTTCATCTCTATAAATATCGGGGATCGATACTTGCTCTTTCTGAATCATTGACCACCCGCTGATGCAACTTTCCACGGGAAATTTCATGCCTTTCCACAATGGCGAGATTGCCTCTTCGTCGTAGTAAAAGCATTGCTTTACTTCGCTTTGGTCAAGCAGTACAAATGTAGCTCCCTGCGCGCCGGCTATGGATCTAGCTGTAGTCTTAACTATGTTCGAAATGCTTGGAAGAGATTCGGCAAAGGCCAGTTTCTTTACTGCACCTATCAGTGCATCCGCTGGTGTAACTGCAACATCCAGGTTGGTAAGCGGCGATGCATCCATTTGTTAGCCAAAATGTCTCCAATCATACACAATGATTTCGCGCACCTATTTTTTTGTCAACCCTCCTATGGGGGACAGCCTTATTCAGGAGATTTCGAGTCGTTCATTACGGCTTGAAGCAATCCCGGCAGGCTTTCGGAGCGAGTTTTTGGGCTGTTGTTGTGCAGTCTCAGTTTATCCCGCTGGGCCGAAAGAGCATTCCTCAATCGTTGGACAAATTGGAGTTCGACATCCAATTTGTGTCCATCTATTTTTGCGCGCGCGGGATTCGCAGTCGCAATAGACCAAGCTGAATTTATTCGATTTAGCTTGGTTACGCAGTAACGGAAGCTTTGCGACTTTCGATCGGCACGTACGGACGCTCATCTGGACCGGTGTAAATCTGTCTCGGGCGAGCGATCTTCTGACTTTCATCAGTGACCATTTCTTCCCACTGTGCAAGCCAGCCAGGCATACGACCCAATGCAAACAGCACGGTGAAGTAGTCGGTTGGATAGCCCATTGCCTGATAGATCAAACCGGAATAGAAGTCGACGTTCGGGTACAGCTTGCGGGAGATAAAATAGTCTTCTTCCAAAGCAATGCGCTCGAGTTCAAGCGCAATTTCGAGCTTCGGATTGAGACCGGTTTGCTCGAACACTTCATAAGCTACTTTCTTAATCAATTTCGCGC
>DTSE01000165.1 GCA_012965515.1 Candidatus Melainabacteria bacterium
ACCACCAGCAGATGCAGCTACATCTATCCACAGCGGAGTGTCCGGTTCCGGCCGCGCTCTGACGTACACGGCAACGAGATTGAAATTGGGTCCTATCGACAAGAGTAATGTAAAAGTTAGCGCAAATGTGGACTCACCAAACGATTCCGAAGCGCCGCTGCTAGGACATGATTTCTTCGAAGGCTGGCAGTACAACATCGATTTGAAAGAACGAAAACTCTGGCTCTTGCGCAGGTAGTTTCTACACCCGGCACCATGCATCGAAGCGCCGTAGGGGCGATGCCGTGCATCACCCGGCTCCAATCATGTGCGCCAGTAAATACCGGATTCGCGCGCAAGTAGCTTTGCACAAATCAGTTCGCGTCGAAGCGTCGCGAAATCCGGGTGATGTTTACCGATGATGGCATTCACTTCCTTTTCTGTGTAGCGCTTCCCCGCGTTGAAGCGTTCCACCAACCACCGCAGAACTACCTCACGCTTCTTGCGGCTAGCGGGAATCTCTTTCAATCTTTGACCGTCGAAAAAATCCCCGAGGATCTTGCGCTCCCACGCGTCCGGCACAACATCTTCGGTAAACGTCTCCATCGAGTCGAGAGAAAGCACGCGCTTAGCGAGCGAACGCACCTCCGACATCACGAGGTGATAGATGTGCGTTGTCCCTTCGGAACGCATATCAACGAGCCCGACTTCTTTTAGTTTCGCCAGATGGTGTGAAACGGTTGGAGCGCGCAAATCCAATAGGGTTGCAAGCTCTTCGACGCTGCGTTCATTTGCCGCAAGCGCCCCAACAATCTTCAGACGGCTCTCGTCAGAAAGCGCCTTAAAGAAGGAAATTGACGGAAAAGAAAATTCAAGACTAGCCATGGTTGCACTATTTCACATCCTTATTTCGATACTCATCTATTTTGATTTCCATCTAATTAGATATATATCAAAATAATAGACAAAGCGCAAGCACCTGACTCTCGGTAGAAGCCAAAATTTGAATCAAGATAGAAGCGATAGAGCTCAGCTGCCGCTGGCGCGTTTCCTTCCAAGATACCGACTGGGCACTCCGTCCATCAAATTCGCTTCGATGTCTTCGAGCAAGCAATTATTGGTTTCTGGAACATTGAAATAGGAGAAAGCAAGCCCGCCAAGGCAAATCGCGCAGTACAACCAGAAAACATTTGCCTGACCGAGGGCTTCAAGAAGACTGAGGAAGGTGACAGTCACAACCATGTTGCAGCCCCACGCAGACGCTGCCGCTAGACTCATGCCCATGCTTCTCACGCGGAGTGGAAAAATTTCGGACATGATCACATAAGGAATCGGACCGAGGCTGACGGCAAACGCCGCAACAAAAACAGCCAAAGAACCGGCGGCAACATAACTGAGCCACGGACCGGCATGAGCTTGCATCAAGCTAAAACTGAGCACCGCAAGAGAAACGACCATTACGGCGAGACCACCCAACAAAAGCGGGCGGCGACCAGCGCGGTCTACAAATCCGGAAGCGACAATCGTGGCAACAACGTTGACGGCTCCAAGCCCCGCAGTAGCAAGAATCTGCGCCGTAGTCCCTTCAAATCCAACAATCTTGAAAATTGTAGGCGCGTAGTACAAAACACCATCAATGCCGGACAAATTTTGCACCAAAAACAAAACTGAAGCCGTAATGGACGCAGCAACAACACGCCCGCTAAAGAGTTCGCTCCACTTGGCGGTTTCACCAGAGTTTCCACCATCTGCCAAAATTTCCGAATCATCCTGATTGCCCAAACGCGCGAGCACAGTTTTTGCCTCATCAATACGCCCTTTCATTGCCAACCAACGAGGACTTTCAGGCAACGCAAGCATTCCGAACATCAGACCAAAACCAGGCAGGGCGCCAAGCCCCAACATCGCCTTCCAGTTTCCGGAACTCGAGAAAAGAAAATCTGTGCAATAGGATAAGAAAATTCCGATAGTGATTGCGAGTTGAACGAAAGAGACGAACATGCCGCGATATTTAGCAGGTGCGGTTTCTGCGACATACAAAGGTGCCACCATTGTGGCGATACCACATGCGATGCCCAGCAAAGAACGAAATGCAATTAGCATCATCACATTGACGGAAAAGAAAAGCCCGACGGCACCGACAGTACAAATCAATCCAGCCAGTTGAATGACCTTCCGCTGCCCCAACTTGTCCGTCAGTGGACCGCTCAAGAAAGCGCCGGCAAGCGCCCCAGCGAGTACAGAGGTAACAACTAATTCTTGAAAAACCGTATTGAGCGCGAAGTCCTTGGTTATGAATTCAAGCGCGCCCGCAACCACCGCAGTGTTGTATCCGACGAGCAAACCGCCTAGCGCGGGAATTGCTCCCAATAAAATCAAGACGTTTTTGGAAGCACCAGAGTCTGTCATGAACTTACCGACAGGCTTGCGCGTTTCTCCGCCACCAATTTACGCGCCATACGCAGTGCGCAAGCGGTGATAGTCAAATACGGGTTGGCAGCGCCCTGATTTCTCCAAGTGCTCGAATCAGCGGAGTAGAGATTTCTATATCGCCAAAACCTGCCGTACTGATCTGTAATGCTCGTATTCGGATCATCGCCCATACGCAGCCCGCCAATTTCATGCAAAGCGGCGCCGGGTGGGTTTTCCTGAATGCGGACAACCTCGGCATCAAGCTGTTTTGCAACTTCTGGCATGCTATCCATCATTTGCTTGATCAACTGTTTGTCTTGTTCGCTCCGGTCATAGATCACGCAATAATTGCTGGCACCACCGCGTTTACAACCGGCATCCTCCAACAATGCAACTCGATTGTTTTTCTCAACGGTCGCAATGCCAAAACAATAGAAAAGAACATTCAAACCATTTGATTGGTGGTCGAGCCATACAGTCGAATGATATGGGCTGTACCAATCAGCTTCGAATGAACCTTGAATTTGCACTTGAAACGGCATTTTTTGCGTTGCATGGATAAGAATATAGAGCGGCAGCCCAAGCGGCTTTTTCAAACGCATGAGCCCCTGCACAAAAATATGATCGCCGATGTATTTGCCAATCACATCGCTATCTTTCTCAAGACCTGACGACATCACCAAGCGTGTTGACTGAATGCCACCACACGCCAGAATGACGTTTCTCGGCGTGATTTCGTAACGCTTTCCGTTTGCCGGCTGCAGTAAATGCAGCTTGGTGACTTTTCCATTCTCGCCATCGATCTTCGTCACACAGGTGTTTGCCACAAGGCTTACGCCCTGCTTCTCACCAAATTGCACAAGCTTGCCGCTGCGCAACAGCCGCGCCACTGAGCTATCAAATCCATGCGAGATATAACCATTGGCAACGCTATTGGTATCAACACTCACTGGCGCGTGCATCGCTTTGAAACCGCTTCTATTCAAACGCTCCATTGCTAGAGTTTGCCAGTCGCTGCGTATAAAAGGTGGGCGCGTCGGTGCAGTTCCGGAGACGTGAATCATCTCCTCGGCTTCATCGTAATAGGGAGCAAACTCTTTGTAGCTGAAAGGCCAATGGTCGAAATCACTGTCGATAAAGCGCGGCGCACATCCGCCCCAAAAGACAGTTCGTCCACCCACCAATGACCAAGCAGTATTGTTGGAAACATAGGGGTTAGTGTTCCGGCAATTGAAGCTCTCCTCAGGAATCCAGGCTGTTTCGTATTTCACCAGTCCGTGAATTTTGGGCACGATCTCAGGCTGGCTGCGGAAGGGCGAGGTGCCGACGTGATTAGCGGTAATGAACGGTCCGGCCTCGATGATGACAACGACTGGTAGTTGGGGGCGCACTTGAACGGTAAGAAGGCCTAATATCAATTAGTCAAAGATTGACCAGCAGAGGCCGCTAGAAAGACGGTGAACGCTGATCGTGTTCTCAT
>DTSE01000166.1:0-20361 GCA_012965515.1 Candidatus Melainabacteria bacterium
AGCATTTTTGCTAGTTCTTCAGAAGTGTAAACTCGAGTGTCGCGAGCCATATGCAGAAGAGCATGCAGAATGCGAAAAAGACGGTTATCGGTTCTCACTTCATAAATCCTGTCAGCGATGTACCAAAAGCCAGTGTAAGGGGTGCCAGTTTACCAACCTTTTGTTGGAATCATTTTGGTCTGCTCGATGCGCCTTTCCATTGGTTTGCAGATTTTTCGAAAGATTGACGTGTTCTGATTGCTGGCGAACAATTGGCGCATATCCAAAAGATGTGTCTTGTCTATATGTGCGACTTAATTGTCTCCGATATGCACTAGATATGGTGCCTGCCTGTGAGGCGGACTATGCCGAATAGCTTAGCAGTGTGTCTCCATGCGGCAATGCGTCAGATATTTCTTGGATTAATGTGGAGCAAGAACAGCATAAAAAATGAGTTCAGTTTCGTGAGCATCGCACTATTGACGATATAATTGGTTCTTGCAGATAGCAATTTGCAGGAGAACTCATGGTCGAAACATACGAGCATTTGCCTTTCGGCAACGTCGAATTCGCAGAGAATCCCGAGCCGCGTTGTCCTTGCATATTGTTATTGGACACATCTAGGTCGATGAAAGGAACTCGTATTCAGCAGCTAAACGAAGGCCTGGCTGTCTTCAAAAAGCAATTGGCTGAAGATAGCCTCGCCATGAAACGGGTGGAACTTGCTGTCATAACTTTCGGACCTGTGAAAGTCGAAACCGACTTCCAATCGGCCGCAAGGTATCAGCCGAGAGAGCTGAAGCCAGACGGCGTGACGCCGATCGGTATGGCTATCGAGCAAGCCATTCGTATGCTTCGTGAGCGTAAGGATCGATATAAAGCAAACGGTATCGCTTACTACCGCCCCTGGATCTTTTTGATCACCGACGGATCCCCAACCGATTATTGGGAGAACGCAAAACGGTTGATTAAGGAAGGCGAGGACAAGAAGGAGTTTATTTTCTACGCCGTTGGTGTTGAGTCTGCTGACATGAAAGTGCTGAATAAATTATCGGTCAGGACTCCGCTCAAGCTCAAAGGTCTCGCTTTCAAAGAACTCTTTGCTTGGCTATCACACTCACTCAGCTCAGTGTCACGGTCTAATCCAGGAGACAGTGTGCCATTGACTAACCCGGTTGCGCCGGAGGGATGGGCTGTCGTAAGTTGAATGCGACAAGCTGGACATGGGTTGCAGCTGCAGCGCGCGGCACGGCGCACGCGAGGATGGACGCCCGTCTTCAGGATGCGTACAAATGCTGTTTCATAGAAAACAGCGGAAACCTTTTTGCGATTGTTTCGGATGGTGCAGGCAGTGCCGTTAGGGGCGGTGAAGGTGCGTCACTCGCGTGTCGAACTTTAAGTTCTCTTGTCCGCACCCACTATGCACACAACAGATCTGCTCCATCGGATGAAACGATCCGTTCGTGGATTGACATTGTAAGAGCGAGAATCAGCGAAGCAGCGCAAAACCGCGGGCTCAAACCACGAGACTTCGCGGCGACGATTGTTTGCGCGCTCTCGTATGAAGGCGGCTCGACGTTTATTCACATTGGTGATGGATGTGCAGTCTATAAAGCGAAGAATTCAGAGGAGTGGGTTTGTGCAAGTTGGCCGCATAACGGTGAATATGCTTCGACAACAAATTTCATTACAGATTTTCCGGAACCAAATGTTCGTATCTCTAGAGTAAATGTTCAGATCGATGTGCTGTGTCTGCTCACCGATGGGCTTGAGCGGCTGGCCTTGGAGATCTCAGCGCAGCGTCCGTACCGAGCTTTTTTCGACGGTTTGCTGCGTCCACTATCTGCTAGCAAAATGATTGGGCGCGACTCAACTTTATCTCAGCAGCTCGCTAAATATCTCGACAGCAGTCCTATCAATGCTCGCACCGATGACGACAAGGCGATCATACTGGCGGTGCGGAAATGATGGAACTTGTTGTAGCAGGACAAGCTGTCAGACTCGGGCAGCGCATTGGAAAAGGCGGCGAGGGCGAAGTCTACAAAGTAGAAGGGCTCGATTGCGCGGCGAAAGTCTATACGCTGAATGACAAGGCAAATAGAGAGCAGAAAATTGCAGCGATGATTCGTTCGCTGTCGCAATTCAATTCGCAGTATGCTGCGTTTCCATTGGCAATTGCTCACCAGAAAGATGGACGCTTCGCGGGTTTCTTAATGAACTTGGTGAGCGGCCGCAAGGCGCTCCACGAGCTCTATTCGCCAGCCGCACGTAAGAAAACATTCCCGCATGCCGATTATCGTTTTCTAGTTAGAGCTGCAATAAACGTAGCGCGGGCGGTTGCGTCGGTGCATGCCGCGAATTGTGTGATCGGCGACATAAACCATTCAGGAATTTTGATTTCAGATAGCGCTGAAGCAACGCTTATCGACGCGGACAGTTTCCAGATCGTTGATGGTCCGCGACACTATCTGTGCCGTGTTGGAGTTCCTGAATACACGCCGCCTGAATTGCAAGGCAAGAAATTAGGGGAAGTTCTCAGAACTGTTGATCATGATGCGTTCGGACTTGCCGTCATCATCTTCCAGTTGCTCTGTATGGGTCGCCATCCTTTCTCCGGCGCTTACTCGTCAGGAGAGATGCCGATCGAGCGAGCGATTCGAGAGTACCGTTTCGTTTACAGTGGAAAGCGGTCGGTCGGAATGTCGCCACCGCCTGGATCTGTTGATTTCGGGGTCTTCCCGGTTGATGTGCGCGAGTCGTTCGATGCTGCGTTTGGCCCAGGTACGAAACGTCCTTCTGCACAACACTGGGTTCAGGTACTTACGTCGCTTGAGCGGTCGTTGCTGCGATGCTCTGTCCACGAGTTGCACTTCTTCCCGAACGGTGCGACCGCGTGTCCGTGGTGCAAGATGGAACAGCACCACGGCATCTCGCTTTTCCTTCGACCTCTTTATAAAACCACAGATTCCACGCCAGTCTTCTTCGATATCAAAGCGGCTTGGGCGGCAATTGAAGCTGTTGCCATCCCGACACCGAAAGAGCTCGAACCGCAGTTCGCCGACATCGACCTGCCTGAGGTTAGTGCCAAAATTCTGAACTGGAGAGGGCATCGCAATCTTACAGCGACACTAATACTGGTGCTGGCTGGCGTGATGGCGATCATCGCTCCTACAGCGTGGTTGATCTGGCTTGGTATCGCAGTTGCAGGAGTGTATAAGTTCACTCGTCGTTTCCCGTATACCAAACAGCTTCGAAAGCAGTACGAGAAAGTACAGGCAGAGCTGGAGCAATGCAAAGCTGAATGGCGAAAGAACACTGGTGTAGAAGAGCTTTTAAAAATTCGTGCCTCTCTTGAGAAAGCAAAAATTGTTCTGGAACAATTACCGGAAGAGTTGAAAGCGCGTGTCAACGACTACATGCAAAATCGGCGATCATTGCACCTGCGCGACTACTTGGAGCAGTTCCAAATTCAAGAGGCAAAAATTCAAAAAGTCGGCGCTGCGAAGAAAGCCGCGTTGATCTCGTTCGGTATAGAAACTGCTGCTGATGTCACGCTCGAGAAAGTATTGCAAGTGAACGGTTTTGGACCGGTGAATTCCCAGAATCTCGTGAAGTGGCGCGAGGAAATAGAATCGAAGTTTGAATACAGCGCAAAGAGAAACCATGTAGATATTCAATTTAAGCAAACGATTGAAGGTGAAATTGAAGCTAAAGCTAGAGTGGTGCGGAAGCAACTAAGTAATGGTGCGCAAATTTTGTCGGACGCCGTTGAAAATTTGAAAAATCGTTCAACGACACCTGATGCCAGGATGCGAAGGCTGCACCGGGAATTGATTCAGCTAAGAGTGGATTTGAAGTATTTGAAGGAACGGCTACCGGTTTCCAACGCGTCATGGAGAACTGCGAGACCCAACTGTCCTGAATGCAATGGGCGCATGATTCGACGCGTGCTGAAGAGTGGTCCGAACGCCGGAAAAAATTTCTGGGGCTGCCACCGTTATCCGAAATGCAAAGGTGTGCAGAACGCTTAGGGTGCTAGAACAATTCTTCGGCCAACGCCACGATGATCCCCGCAGGACCTCGCACATAACACAGCTTGTACATATCCCCGTATTGGACGAACTCGCCGATAAGTTCTGCACCGTGGGCGCGTAGGCGTTCGACGGTATCAGTTAAGTCGTCAACTGCGAACATAATCTGCCTGAGACCCAACGCATTCGGCGGGGCAGTCGCCGGATTTATGTCGACCAACTCTGGACTGCGGAATTTCGTCAGTTCAACCTTACCATTGCCATCCGGTGTTCGCATCATTGTGATGTTTACTTTGACGTCTTTGAGCCCATTGAGACGATCTACCCACTCTCCTTCGACCGGCATCGAACCTTTAAGCTCCATGCCAAGCGTCTTAAAGAACGCGATTGCTGCTGGAAGATCGTCAACGATAATGCTGACATGGTCCATTCTTATGATCATAATGAGGCTCCCGTTCCGTCAGTCGTTCTCTTGTCTACTGTTCGTTTCTTTCGTTGGCAGAGTCGAATTGAAGGTAGAATCTGCCTTTCTTATCCAGTTTTTCAAGCCTTCCCACTCGTCCGCTAAATGCATGTTCCATCGCAAGGAACACTCCGAACCAGAATGATTGATAGTCAGTTCATAAGCTATTCCGTCAAGACACAGGCCGATACGCTCTGCTGATTTCATTTTGAGTTCAAGCAATTCATTCACTAGAATAGATAGCGTTGTGGATGGTACAGCTAGCAACTGCACTTCCATTGTTGGTTCCAATGGGCGAGGATGTTTGAGTCTTTCAACAGGCGTTCGAAATTTTTCCCCGTCAATGTCTGATCGCCAGGTCGTTTTCACGAGTACAAATTCAGTATCCAGTTCTTTGTGTGGTTTACGGAAAACGTCAAACGCCACACCTGGCGAAAAGGACGGAAGAGCCAAATATTGGAAGACATGCTCGCATCCCTTCATATTAGAATGTGTGCGCAAGTCTCTGTAAGCCGTTTCCCGAAGCCTTGCAAACTCATTTACTAGTTCACTTTCCAAAACGAACAAAACTCCGTCGTGTCAGGATTTGGTGTTGTTGAAATCTATTACAAATACGTCTTCGACAAGTGGCAAGAGTGAGTCAACGAACGTTTTGTGTTCAGGGTGAACCAAATACTCATCGCGGGCGGTGCCGTCTTTGAATGTTATGAGGAAACAATGCGTGAATCCTTTTGCGAGATTTTCGGGGCTAACGTTCGTTCCCCACTCTAAGTCTAATACTTGCGAGATCTTTGCGCGAAGACCGCTGAACTCCCGCACAATTTTCGCGATTTGTTCGTCTGTAGCAACTTGCTTGAACTTGAGAATAACGACGTGTCGAAGTTTATTTTGCATGTCAATTTTCGATCTTTTGCCTGTTTCTTCCGAGTGTCGGTAAATCTATGATTTCTTAGAACTTAGCTCTTTGGCGCGTTTGAAAAGCTCATTGCATTCTGATTCCAGAATGCCACCAATGATCGCGCACTTCCCGTAGCGAGACGCGTCTATCACGGTCTGCGCTCTAATGTCGATCTGTCCAAAATCACAGGTTTGCAAAAATGGTATCGAGCTGCCGTAAACTACAAGCGGCATCTTTGTCCAGATGATCGCAGACTGGCACATCGGGCATGATTCGCCAGTTGTATAAAGAGCGGCTTCGCGCCAATCAAACCCTTCGTCGGTATTTGGACAATTGTATATGGCTGTCATCTCGCCATGCCAGATCGGATTTTTCTCGACACGAACCCAGCCTTCCGAAATAACTTTCTGTGTTTTGATGTTTACTATCACTGCGCCGAATGGACACTCCGGCACCTTCTGGGCTTGCTGAATTGCCAGAAGCATAAATTTCTGGTGATTCAGGTCCTCAAATAACTTCTTGTCGGCCGCCGATACATCTGAAACAAGATTAGAGGAGAGCATTGCTGCCGCTCCGGATAGCAAGATAGAACGCCGGCTGATTTTGTTTTTCATGATTGCTGGATTAATGTTGGTGACGAAGTAGTTGTTCAATAAGGTATTGAGCAATACGAGCAGAGCAGTGCCTTGGAGCTACTTTCTGTGTTTCCTCGAGTATATCGTTAGATCACCTCTTCTAATGCAAAAGCACTTACCAAGAAAGGCGGCTGCAAGCATATTGCGAACAGCCGACTTCTGGCGTTTCTTGCTGGAACTATCTAGCTGCCGCTGCTAGTGGCTGTCTTGTTTTGCGATAGTCAGCGATATGTGCAACAAAGTGCAGCATTAGTTCACTGCAAAGAAGCGCGGTGATTTGCGCTTCGTTATCCAGTGGTGGGCAGAAGCAGGCAATGTCCGCGCCGACAATGTCCAGTCCGCGTAGCTTGTTTAGCAGCGAAAACACTTCGCGTGTAGTCATTCCATTGACTTCTGGGTCAGCTACTCCAGGAGCATAAGCAAGATCAAGGACATCAAGGTCAAAGCTGAGATATGTTGGACCGTCGCCAATTACACGATGCACTTCTTTGGCAAGCCAGTCGATGCCTTTCTCTTCAATGTCTGCCATTGTAGTGACAGTGTACATTGATTGAGACCACTGTTCTTGCTCCAGAGTTGCTACTGAGCCGTGAAATCCGATCTGAATTGTTCTCTTCGGATCGATCAAGCCTTCTTCTGCGCCAATGAAAAATGCGGCTCCGGCATGGTTGGCTGTTCCAGCAGTAGGACCCCAACTGTCCGCGTGGGCATCGAAGTGGATCATGCCAATCGGTCCCTTTTGCTTTGAATTCTTGCCCGCAATTGCGCGAAGAATGGGCGTCGTGATGCTGTGATCGCCCCCTACGGTAATTGGAATAATCCCTTTTTCGTGCACCTTTCGGAAGTACTTTTCTGCATCTTCTGCTGAGCGATCTGGATTCAGAATGTTCGGAAGTGGAACATCACCAAGATCACTGATTTTCATAGTGTCGAACGGATTGATTTGCAAAAATCTGTGAGCTCGTTGATAAGCACATGAACGATTTCTGACGGCACGAGGACCATGGTGTTGCATGCGTTCAATTGGATTGCCGCCGCTGTAAGGAAAGCCAATCAAGCCTATTTCAGTGTCTTCCATGTTTGGACGATGAGGAGCTCGAAGAAATGTCGGAATACCACTCCAGTATCTGTATTTCAGACTGTACTCATTCATCTCTTCTTCTGTGAGACCTTTTGCAAATTCCATACTAGCCCCCCTTAGGTTGAATTATCTATTAGGCCGCCGCCCTGTTTATACCCTAGCTTCGCGTCTAATACATTTGTGGCACGTGCTTGATACCTCGAAAGTCGCTCGACAGAATCGCTGACTTTTTTGTCGTGACAAGGGTTTTAGCGTGTAGTCAAATGATGACATTAGATTTGAAGGTCGCAGATTAAACCAGCAGCGAAGTCGCTACTACAGAATTCAAAAGTTACAGCTTGTATTAGGTTGTAGCCTTTAGTAGACTTTGGACGGGGTCATTAATAATGGAAGTCAACAGGGGCGTTCGAGGTGTACGCTTTCTGTGTTTTGTGTTGAATCTAGGCCTGCGGGCGGTGAACCAAATTTGTAAGCTGGTGAGCAAGATATGCTTCAAGCCTGTGATTTAGGCAGTGTTTTTCAATTTACTCATAGCCAAAAAACTCGCAAACGTCCATACCGAAGACAGATCTTGAAATGCATTCTCTGCACCGTTTTTGCCTTTCTTGCCTTTGTGAGGCCCGGGATCGCATATGATACTAGATATGGTGGCGCTGCTCAATCTGATTTCGAAAGAAGTTACGAGCGCCTGACCCTAAGAGTCTTGTTGTTGGGACTAGACTTTGAGCAGTATTCTTTGAATTACCGCTTGGGTGCCTTAAGCGATCAAAAGTTCAAGAGAACAAGATATTTCCTCGGCCAGGAAGCCGCTGCTGCAGGATCGATGACTGCCGCCATAATAGGTACTGATCAGACGTACAAAGCACTGCACCGCCCGCAGGAAGTAAGCATCAATGCATTGCGCAACCTGCAAACAATAGGAGAAGTAACATCTATCATTGGTGCTTGCAGCTCTGGCGTTGAGCTTACAGCAAATGGTTGGCATTTGCTAAAAGATAGGATTAAGCATCGAGATCCGAAGTCCGCTACTAAATATCTCACTGAAGTGTTGAGGCAGATCGATAAAATCCTCGCTGAGAGGGATGCACTACTGGCTTCAAATACAGAATTGTCCGAGAACCAACCGAGATGGGCTCAATACCAGGCTGAAACAGAACTACTGAAAATTATGCGTGATGTAATCGTCACGGAGCATATAAGGTTCGAAGCTACGAAAGTTGGTTTTCGCACTCAGGAGAATATTTTCTATGCTCTCAACATCGGCAGCAGTATAGTTTCAGCGCTGCAATACCGGTACGGCTACAAGGCTGTGCGTACTCCAAAATTTGGCGGTTCTTCTGCTGTTTTTAGTACTTTATCAGCAGGGCAAGTAATGCTAAACCCTGTTGTTGCCGCCGCTGGTAGTCGTTATGCAAAGAGAAAAACGATGAAACTTATGGACAGGGAGTTTGGCGTTTTGCAAAAGCGACCAAGTGTCGATGAGCTGAAAGCCGCTGTTGTAGAACTGCAGAATGCATCTGCAGCAACAAGAAATGATGCTTCCTGCCAAGCTACATCGGTCGCTATCTTGGAAGCATACGGTGTAGTCAATGAAATTTTCCCAAGAGAGCTAATAAGTGAGATGGCTTTATTGCATCAACTTGAGCAAGTCGCAGTGCAGAACGTAATCACGTCGCAACCAATCGGAGGACTAGCCCTTGCTTCTGGCGTCCATAGTTTGCTTGCATACTATAGATACGCCGACAAACCGCGAAAAGCAGGATATCAGAATCATGCATCTTCTATCACAGGACTTTGCGGTGCAAGCTTAGCCACCGGATTAACTGGAGTGGGTTATGTTGCAGATCTTTGGTATACGCATGTGCTGAGATCAAAAGGACAGCTGCCAGAGCAGCTTATGGAGCAGCGTGTTATTGCTTCCAAAGCTGTTGCTGATAGAATCAAAAAGCTCATGGAAGAGCTGCCGCCTGAGCAACAAGAATGAGACGTTGTCGTTAACTTGGCTCCTCAGCCGTTTCCGCATTCGTGTGCCCAATCCTCTGCTTGTAAATTTCGTTCCATACAAACAAACCAAACATTGCCAGCAGCCAGGGCACGATGCTTAGAATATATGTGAGAAACAGATTGAGTTGGTAGTTCTCAAAATCGGTTGGCCTTAGAAATACATATCTGAGTATTCCGAAAAGCAAAACCGGAAGCAAAAGAGATAAAACTGCCGTTATTCGCAGATTCCAATATCGGTTTTCCTTGTCAGCGAATAGGCTTCTCTTATAGGCTTCGTTTGCAGGTAAGTCGTGATTGGCCAAGTAGAAAGGTGCCAGCATCCAGCCCACCAGATCTTGGCTCCAAATCAGGAGGCACGCCGTGTAAACGCCTGCGCAGATCAGATTACTTTGTGCCGAGATTTTCCACGGTCCAGCCAACCACTGTGCTCCTAGCGCAAAAATTATTCCGAGTATCATCACATACATCGATTTCCAGAAATTTGTATCCGAATAGAAGAACTTGTAGCAGCGCTTAGAAAACTCAACTGGTCTGAAAAATGGAGACAGGAGTGCAGGCATTGAAATATGTTCGCTTGTTGATCCGAACATGCCATAAATCACTAAGAGAGCGGCGCCGAGATAGAAGCAATCCAACAAAGTCAGTTCTACTCCCAGAATGGGCAGTGGAGCATCTGTCCACATTAAAAAGCCAGGTAGAGGGAGAACCGAAACGACCAACAATGATACTAGGATATTCTTTTTGAAAGCGTTTGTAGCAGAGCTGAAACACCGGCGAAGGTCGTATTCCGTCTTGCTCATCTGTAGACCGTGTCCTTTGAATGTTTTTCGCTTTGGAGTCTATGAAAGTTCGCTGTCCGCATTAAGCTCGAGCGCTTTTAGCAAATAAGTTTTGAGAGGTTTATCAACCAGATAGCCGACTTCTTCTCGCTTGAATGATTGGCGTGCTACGTCGAGAGCGTCCAGGTATGCGTCTTTCACTGTTCCACTAGAGTAGTCGCCGCGACCGAGCCACATAAGCGCGGTGAGTTCAATCACTTGCTCATCAGACAAGTCCTGCAAAACATCTAGCAAACTTTTTGGTTGTGAATCAGCAATTGGTTCTGTGTTTGCTTGTGCATGGTTTGACATGAGTTTTTGAAACATCATTCGTTCAGAATTTCGCGCTCGTTCGGAGAGTTTTATGATCTCCAGGACGATATCTGAATTCAAGTTTTTGGTGAGTTCGAGCATTACTTTGTCTGGTTGTCCAAATACGATTGCAGAATAATGGCAGCGGCCTCCATGTCCACCAAATCCCGGTTCTTGCCTGTCTGAACACCGCGTTCCACGAGACGCTCAATGGCTGTGAAAGTGCTCAAGCGCTCGTCTTCGAAATGCACAGTCAACCGAGCTTCGCGCATGAGTTTCTTTGCGAATGATTTTACTTTTGCAGCTTGCTCACCTTCGGTGCCATCCATGTTTTTTGGCAAGCCAATCACCAGTGCAGCGACTTCATGTTCTGCAGCGAGTTTTAAAACTCGTTCTATATCAGTTTTTGAATTCTTTCTGTGAATTGTTTCTACCGGTGTCACTAGCATACCGGTGACATCGGACACTGCGACCCCGATTCGCTTGTCTCCCACATCTAGTGCTAATAAGCGCGTACGTTCAATCATCTCTGCTCAGTGTGACCACTCTGAAGGTGCATAGCGCCGGAGCTTTTTCACGAATGATGGATCGACCATGCAGATTCCGTCCTTACAGCTGCTGGCGGCAACGTTGCTAAGTAGACTTTTGTCTTCAGGCATGAGGGGCAGCACCAGTAATCCTGTCTGCAGAATTCGCGTTGAGCTGTTGCTTGAGGCGGAAACTATCGTGTCCAATACCTGTGCCGCAATGCCCGGGTCGAACCAGACAGTGCCCAACCTGACACTTCTAATTGCCATTTCAAGCCCTGTATCGTTTCCTTCAAGAACATAACCATCAGCACCTGCGTCCATCGCCGCGAAAATGTCCTCTGGTTTGTTGTTAGCAGTGGAAATTAGCACTCGTACACTCGGATGCAGCTTTCTGATTTGCCGAGTCAGTTCGATACCATCGACATTTTGCGCCGGCAGATTGAGAAGCACAACATCAACCTTTTGGTCGGCGAGAATCCTTAGAGTTTCCTCTTGTGAGCTGGCTTCGGACGTAATGGCGATGCCCTGAAGGGCGGACAAAAATGTCTGGATGGCGCGACTGCTGGCGTCGTTACTTAGTATGTTTAGAACTTGAATTGATGCTGAGGGTGCCATGTATCATCCAGGCTTACGAGTTCGATAAAGTATATGCCACGTTGCTATGTGGTGTAAAATCTCGTGAGCATTTCTGCACAATCTCCGACATGAAGAAAATCCTGAAATTCAAATGCTTGGTATCTGTGGCACTGCTTTTTGCGCTTTTGCCGCTTAATTGCGTTTTTGCTGCCGAAGAATCTGACTTGGATATATCCGGTACTCCAATAAAAGACAAATGGGCTCTTCTGGTCGGCATCAGCAAGTTTCAAAATTCATCGATGAATCTGAAATATGCCGCCAAAGATGCCGCCGACTTTCGAGACTTTCTCGTTGGCAAGTGTAATTTCGCACCCGATCACATCAAGCTTGTTACGGACGAAGGTGCCACCAAAGACAGAATTCTCGACATACTCGGAGACAGCTGGTTGCCCAGAGTCGCTCTTCCTGAGGATCTGGTGCTTATATTCATTTCGAGCCATGGTAGCCCATCATCGATGGACGTGGCCGGCGTAAATTATTTGGTTGCTCACGATACCAATCCTGACAAACTTTTCACGACCGGAATTCCGATTCAACATCTGGCTGCCACAATCAAAGAGAGAGTGCATAGTAATCGCGTTCTCGTCATACTTGATGCTTGCCATTCGGGAGGTGCCGCTGAGGCAAGTAAAGGCCTAAGACGTGTAGGCAACGTTGATGCAGCAGCTGTTGCGCAGGGTGCCGGCTCGATTGTCATCTGCTCTAGTTCAAAGAGCGAATCGTCTTGGGAGGCAAAAAACAAGCCTAACGGCGTTTTCACGAGCGCCTTGATGGAAAGTCTTAAGGCTGGCGGTTCAACTACGAAACTGCGTGACGCGTTCAATCTCTTGAAGGATAAGGTGCAGCAGCAGGTTGTCTCCGAAAGAGGGGTAACCCAAACACCTGTACTGGAAGCAACTAGATGGAAGGGTGAGGATTTGATACTAGCAGCGGTGCCAACTGCTCCTCGTCCGGCTCCGAAAATCGATGACGAGCCTGCGGCTCCTGTGCGGACTTCTTCTTCTTCCTCCTCAGAGAAGACACAGGCGGTTGGAAAAATGTCGCAGGGGGCGATCCCCGATATGGCCGGTGACTTTGCCGGAACCAATGGTTTTACATATCATTATTGGCAGAAGGGGCGGTCTTGCGGTTGGGCAATGCCTCTTCTAGGAATGACTGGCTCTGGAGAGATTTCTGCCGATGGAAAGAAAATGGAATCTAAGTGGTGGGGCGCAGTAAGCGGAAGCTGTGGTGTCGATCTTGAGGTCGACCAGGATGGAAAAGTCGTCAAAATGAATTGCGATAATGGAACGATATTGACGCGAATCAACTACGGCAATTGAATTGCTTTCTTTGATTCTCAAGTTTAGGTTGATTTCGCGACCGGTTTATTTCGATTCCGAACGCAAAGCCAGTTTCATTACTAGATCTACTCTCGAATACTTGGATTTGTGTGCATCTTCTGACGAAACTGGTTTGAAACCGGTCTTCTTGTAGAGCTGCACAGCAGCCGCGAGCTTTGTATTGGTTTCGAGGGACACGCAACTTGCGCCCAGAAGCTTGGCGCGTTCTATGCAAGCGAGAAGGAGTTTCTTTCCAAGACCGAGTCCTTGGAAGTTCTCTGAAACAGCCATCTTTGCAATCTCGTAGGTTGAGTCGTCTAGTTTCATGAGTGCACAGGTTCCCGCGATTTTGTCGCCAAGACGAATAAATAGAACAGCGCCGCCGTTACCGATGATGCGTTCGGGATTCGAGAGGACTTCTCTATCTTCGTCCTCGACAAAAAAGAATTTCTTGATCCAGGCTTCGTTGAGTTTACGGAAGTCATCCTTAAAGACTGGCTCAAAATCAACGATTTCAATCTTTTGACTTGTTATTGCGCTGTTTTGGGTGAACCTACTTAGCAGGCTCTTCTTATCTAGCGATGACTCCAAAGCTTCAAGTGCCGGAATTAGATCGTGACCGCTTTCTTCTATTGTTTCTGATACAGACATGCGAATGATCCTCCACGATTCTGTAAGTTCTCTGTGCAGCTTCTGACCTCTTTTAGAGAGAGACAGGATGCGCTTTCTCTTGTCCTTTGCGTCGGACTCAGCAACAATCATTCCTCCCGATAAGAGTTCTTGTGCAATTTGGTTAACCGCAGGGTGGGTCACACCAATTGCTTTTGCAATTTCCACTATGGATGCTTCCTTTTTGCTGGCTAATAGATGAAATATCGGAAACCAGCGTGGGTCGAACTCAATTTTTTGCGCTGCATAAATGGAAGCGACCTCCTGGCTGATTCGGTCCGACAAGCGCCTAAGGCGACTACCTAGAGCTAGTCCACCTAATTCTTCCAAATAGTCCATAGTGCACTCCTGTGCGCCGGTGTTAATGATATATGTAAGGACTTACGTAAGTGCTTACATATTGAAACCCGGCCGTCGTTCTCTGTCAAGTGACAACGGCAAAATGTTGTCTATCCCGAAACAACCCAACCAATCTATAGATGGAAAGCTGGGATGATGAGAAACTAGATTCTCGAACTTTTTCATGTTGTTTGAGCCTATTGGAGAATTCGTTGAGCACAGTCCTTAAGAGCCTTGACCTCAAACTGCCTATCATTCAGGCTCCGATGGCGGGTGTTTCAACTCCTGCAATGGCTGCGGCGGTTTCGAACGCTGGTGCATTGGGTTCTATCGGCGTGGGGGCTGTGGATGCGGCGGGGGCTCGAGAGATGATTCTCGCAACTCAAAAACTCACAGACCGACCATTCAACGTAAATGTGTTTTGCCACAAGCCTGCGGTCGCTGATTCGCAACGTGAAACGGCATGGTTGTCCCGTTTGGCACCGGAGTTTGCGAATTTCAACGTGCAGCCTCCGAGTAGATTGCAGGAGATTTACAAAAGCTTTATCGAAGATGATGCGATGCTCGATTTGATTCTGGAATTGCGTCCGAAGGTTGTGAGTTTTCACTTTGGTTTGCCAGCGCAGACTAAGATTGATCGCCTTAAAGGCGCTGGAATAGTTCTTTTCGGCAGTGCTACGAATTTGAGCGAGGCAAGGCAGTTGGAAAGCGCCGGAATTGATGCGGTGGTGGCACAAGGCTACGAAGCAGGTGGTCATCGCGGAATATTCGATCCCTCTGCGATTGATGACTGCTTAGGTTTGTCCGCGTTGGTGCGTGTTCTTGTGTCGAATTTGAAAGTTCCTATAATTGCTGCTGGCGGTATTATGGATGGTGCCGGCATTGTGGCGTTTCTCAATCTTGGCGCCCAAGCATGTCAGCTTGGTACTGCATTTATTGATTGTCCCGAGTCTTCTGCAGACAGCTATTTCCGTGCGACTCTGCATTCAGAGTCGGCCCTTCATACGGTTATGACGAGAGTAATTTCGGGTCGTCCGGCAAGATGTTTGGCGAATTCATTTACAGCCCTTGGGCGCGACATTGATCCAATTGAAGTTCCCGACTATCCGATTGCTTACGATGCAGGGAAGGCTTTGAATGCGGCAGCCAAAAGTGTCGGTGACGGTGGCTATGGCGCTCAGTGGGCGGGACAAGGAGCACCTTTGGCTCGCAGCTCACCTGCAGCCGAGTTAATCGATCAGCTTAAGAAGGAAATGGAACAGGCTCAATGACCGTTCTCATTTGACGTCTATCATTCCGACCCATGTCGGATAGAACGCGACGGCCCCATCTTTCGGAACTTCATAGCCAATGCCGCAGATTAGGCGCTGACCTTTTTCAATTTTGAATTCGGGCGTTATCGCATACTGTAGCTGCTTTGTTGTATATGGCAGTCTAAATACTTTGCCTTGCCCCGCGATCACTTGAACCGCGGTCTTCTCGCTTGCCAGCTCTTTTATCTCTTGGAACTTGTAATCACTAGTGTCCAAAGTAAAGCCCGGCGCTTCTTTCATCTCGTAGATAAGTTTCTGAGTTCCGGGCACCTCCAATTGAACGTGCGCCAGATCCGCTTTTATCACTGGAAGGGCGCCTTGTGCCTGCCCGCCGGACGCGTTTCCACCGGAGCAGCCGGTCGCAGCTATTCCAACCACTAATGCTGTGATTGCAGTTGCAGTAAACCTTACGAGCGACAGTCGTCCATTTAAGCTTTTCGACACTTGGCTATTCTCCTCAGCTTTGTCGCGTTATCTTAAGCGATTTCGCTGGCTTCGGGAACCTTTTTTCTGACAGGTGGCGTCACTACATAAATACCTGAATTAGTTGCTCGCTGTTGCACCCCTCGCGCTACTGCGTGTCTTTATGCGCGTTGGCAAAGGACTCTATATGAACCAGCGCAGATGGAAAGGACTATTGTGTTCCTCTACCTGTCTCTTTCTTCCTTTAGCTATTTTGCCGCAAATGAATGAGGATGGAGAGATTGTTACTATCGCCTCCTGGTATGGACCGGGCTTCCATGGGCGTAAAACAGCCTCTGGCGAGCGTTTTAATCAGCACGCATTGACGGCGGCAAGTCGAACTCTCCCATTCGGGACAAGAGTTAAGGTCAGAAATCTCAAAAACGGGAAAACTTGCACTGTCAAAATTAACGACCGAGGTCCATTCGTAAAGGGACGTGGCATAGATTTATCGCATGAAGCTGCAAGGCGGCTTGGTATCGACGGTATAGCGAAAGTTTGCTACTCGACTGTTCCGAATTTCGAACCGAAGCGCGATGTTGATGCGGATGAAACACCAAAAGCGCCCGGAGCAGACGGTTCGCTTGAAGTTGCAGTCGCGACAGGTGTGACGGAGTCGATTGAAAAACCATTGGCAATGGCCGTTGCGCAGCCACACGCGAACTTCGAAGCTTTAAATGAACCGCCAAAGCTTGAGCAACCAAAGCATTCGCTGGAAGAGCAGCCGGAGCCGTTTAAAGCTCAAATAGATCTCTTGCGAGCGCAACTTAAGTCGCAAACAAGCGCGGCTCCCCAGTTCAATGACCTACTGCCCACTACTCAATCGGCGCGAATTACGACACCCGTTGCTGTTAAGAAGAGTCTTGAACGCAGCATGAAGAATAGAGCTTCGAAAGCACCGGTGGTTCAGGTAGCACACGTTGCGCCTAAGGTTGCAGCAAAATCCTCTCCAGCTAAGACTGCCACTGCATGGACTGCCCCGGCAAAGACTGCAATTCGATCAGGCGCGACAACGATTACAACGAAGCCAGCCGCGACAAAAGCATCTGCCTCCAAGGTCGCTTATCGCAGCGCCGCAATCAAGAAGGCTTCCGGCCGAAAGCAAGTGTCGAGAACTGTTGCATACTCTCGCGCTTCGAAGAAACATACGCGATCGAGACGCTCTCAGTACATTGCTCATCGACGGTATAAATCCAAGTTTGGAAAATCAGTGGACAGACTTACCGCGCGTGCATCCCATATCTACAAAGGATTGAAGGGTATCTTCGCGATGCTCTAATGACCGCTGTAATTCAGGCATCGTGAGCTCGCACCCAAATCTTGTTCCCTCTGTAAATAGCAGTACAGCGGAACTTTCGTTCCGCTGCCCGCTTCTTCCCTCAAACTTATCTGTCTAGATTTATTTCTTGATGTACTTTCCGTCTACGATGTCGAAGGACGATTCGACTTCGCCTTTCTTGTTGCGCATTTCCAGGTGGACCGGTTTGCCGGAGCTGGGGCTGAACGTCGTTAAACGCGAGCCATTAGGTGTACGCACTTCACTGTTGAGTTTGTCACCGTTGGAGTTGTACTTGACCGTCTCGGTTGTGTTGTTATTGTTAACGAACTCTTCCTGACGGATTTTTCCGGTGCTCGAATCGTAGGTTCTCTGCACGGTGCCCTTGGCGTTGGTTTCGACAGCGGACTTCTCGTGTCCAGTCTTCGGATCGAAATCGATATTGCGGCTGCCCCAAGAAGTTTTCTCTACATGCGAAACGCGCTTGCCTGTGGTCTTGTCGTAGGTGTATTTGTCGTCGTCGTAGGTCACGGTGACATCACCACTTTTGCCTACTCTGACTGTCTGATCGAAATTGTGAGTCACCTTGCCGTTTTCATCTTTCTCTTTGATTTCGATGTTCGTTGAAGTCTCATAGGACTCTTTCATGTTGGCGGTCTTCACTTCCATTCTGGTTCTGCCTTGCTTGTCCAGAACTGTGTGATCGACGAACTCGCCATTACCTGATTTGGTAGTCTTCTCGACTGATTTCAAATCGCCACTGTCATAGAATTCGATTTTGGGCAGGTTGGCATTCGGTTTTTGTTGCATGTCCCAGGCAACTTGTTTGGCAACTGCCAGTCTGTCTGCTGGGCTGAGGTTCTGCATTTCCTTTGCCAGATTTTCCGGAAGATAGCCGCTTTCTGCATGCTTCTGGAACTCTTTAGCTGTTGCTACAACATCGATACCCATCGTAGAATCTCCCAATTGCGCGCCAGTTGCGCTTGCCGGTAACTGAGTGCAATTTACCGGGGAGTTGTATCCAATCTGTTTATTCGCAGAAACAAGTTTGACCTTGTCTGGAGAGCCTGAACTGGAAGCCCTTTTGACGTTTCGAAGTTTAAAAACGTGCTAGTTTTGGAGTTAAGGTCGTGAGCCAAGAGCGCAAAGAGTTTCCCATCAGAGTTGAAAAGGAAGCCTACGTCATACCGACAGTCGGAATTTTCTCTATTTCTGCAATTGCTGTAGCTGTTGTCGTCTGTTTCTTTATGATCTTTATTGGCTCTCTTTTACACATCCCAGATGTGTTTGGGATGGTCTCAATCTTTGTCGGGGGTGTGGCTGGGGTGTTTCTCTGGATCTCACACTTACGCCGTGTACATACAGGAAGAAGGATAGTTCTAGACGAAGAAGGAATTACCTACTTCCACTTCGCGAATGACAAAAGGTTTGTCGCCTGGAACTCTATCGATGAGTTCAAAGTGATGGACGGGTATGACAGTGATAATCCAACTTACTCAGAAGTCTTTGTAGGTAAAAAGAAGGTGTTTAGGTTTCAAGCATCTGATTTTGATTTTGTTGGAATGAACGAGTTTGTGAAAATTAGAATTCCAGGGAAGTTCAAAGTTGTTCCATACAAGTAATTAGCGTAGTACTTGATGATAGGTACTTCGCGAATTCTCTTAGTAGTGAACTTATTTCCTCGCTGCGCCCTTGCGTACCACCGCGAGATCTTTCAGCACCATTGCGCGTAATTCTTCGTAGGTAGGTCTTTTCGTGGTCATGGTAATGAGCCACTGGCCTCCCTCATTAAATCCGTCAATCGAGTACATGTGATCGTTGGGACCGATTTCCTTGAGTTCCCTGGCGATTTGTGTATCGGACTCAATTTCGCCGAGCGTGTATCGTCTGAAAAGAGTGTCTGGCGAGTTTTTTTCCATCACGCGAAACGTCACCATCACACCAAGCTTTGTTTCCGGTTTGAAATACTCCAGCGACATAATTCGTTTGTCACCGTCGGTGAATTGTTCGCACACGAAAAACTTTTGCTCGACCTTACCCTGTCTGTTAAGCGCAAAGACTTTTTCTCTCGCCTCGTCACGTTCTTTTGTCAAACCCAGTGCCTGCGAACACTGAACGATCTTCGCCCATGCCCGCCAATTTTCCGGTTCGATTTTTGATAGCTTCCGCCACCAATCAAGCGACTCCTTTTGCAATTCCATCGCCTGATAGAGCTGGGCGGTGTTGTTAACTTCCACCACCATCGATGCCTGGTCGCTGCCTGGCCTATCCCATTCTGTCTGAAAAATCGCAGCTGCTTTGTCTAGCTTTTCCCGGTCATTGGATTCTAGAGCGTCCTTGAGCAGCGTTTTTCCTGTCTCAATTCCAGTCGGTGTGTCCGTTGCTTGGGCTGGCGATACAACCATCAAGGATGTAAATAGCAAAATCGCCAGAGCCAGTCTGAGCATCGCGAACTGCCTCGTCGGTTTAACCTGTTGGGTTTTCGCCCTTGTACTGTGCAGGCTCCATGATTCGCTTGTCGCCAATTTCGATCATTAATTCGGCAATGCAATAGGTGTTTTCAATAAGTGC
Source organism: Candidatus Melainabacteria bacterium (assembly GCA_012965515.1). Taxonomy (GTDB): domain Bacteria; phylum Cyanobacteriota; class Vampirovibrionia; order Obscuribacterales; family Obscuribacteraceae; genus QKMZ01. Next base: position 19,340 of record DTSE01000166.1, read on the forward strand.
CGTAAATTGCTTACGCATCCTGTCATCGCTCAAGAATGCATCGCCGTGCCGCATGTTCGGCACTTTGAGCTCCTCCGAGACAATAATTGCAGCCATAATGTGGCGCATTGCGTATATATCCATCTGCTTTCTCCTTGACCGGCAGGATGTGCTTAGGGAAGCATACTCCAAAACAAGGTTAAAATCAGTCCTGTCCGAATGATTCGACGCATTAATCGAGTATTGGTTCATGGGGTCACACCGCGGTCCACTTCCACCATTGACAGAGAACGAGCGGGCGCTTGCCAAAAGGCTCCACGATCACGTGTGCATGCTCGCTGGAGATATTGGTCCGCGAAGTTTGACGAGTGCGCCTGAAGGTTTGGAGCGGGCGGCCGGCTATATCGAGTATGTGCTGAAAGGCTGCGGATATGAGATTGAGCGCGAGGAGTATTCGGTTCAAGTTGCCAGCCACAGAAATGTTGAGAAGACCGCGAAGACACTTAAGTTTCCTCTGGAAACACACAAGACTTGGAATGTGATAGCGGAATTGCCGGGTGTATCGCCTGATGTAGTCCTTGTGGGCGCGCACTATGATTCTGTTTACGATTGTCCGGCGGCAAACGATAACGGCAGCGGCGTCGCCGCTTTGTTAGAAATCGCGAGAAGTCTAAGGATGCAGGAGCTGAAAAAGACGCTTCGATTTGTGGCGTTTACGAACGAAGAGCCGCCTTTTTTCACCACAAATGAAATGGGCAGTCAAATTCATGCGAATAGATGCAAGGAGCGTGGCGACAGGATCTCAGCAATGATTTGTCTGGAAACAATTGGGTATTTTTCGGATGAACCAAATTCGCAGAAATTTCCACATTCAGCGTTTGGTTTGATTTATCCAAAGATTGGAAACTTCATTTCGTTTGTGTCGAACATGCAATCGTCTGAATTGATGAATCGCTGTCTGAGCACGTTTCGCAACTCAGTAAAGTTTCCGTCGGAAGGAATTGCGGTGCCCAGTCAGATAAAAGGCGTAGACTTTTCTGACC
>DTSE01000166.1:20371-28823 GCA_012965515.1 Candidatus Melainabacteria bacterium
GCGAAACTTTTGGAAGCATGGATATCCCGGACTCATGGTGACGGATACTGCTTTCTATCGCTATCCGCACTATCATGAGGAAACTGATACGCCAGACAAACTCGACTACAACAATCTCGCTCGCGTGGTTACCGGGCTGATCGCAGTGGTTGAAGACTTGGTGTCACGAATCTAAAATCCGGGCTTCCAGACACCGTCGGCTACGCGCTTGTCGCCGAGTTCTAACATCAGGTCGGCGATGCAATATGCATTTTCGATTAATGGCGTAAATTGCCTGCGCAGCCGATCGCTTTGCGAGTAAGCGTCGTCCATTCGCATGTTGGGACCTTTGATTTCTTCCGATGCGATCCACGCGGCCATGATATGCCGCACGTAATATTTGTTGGCGTCCATGTTGTTACGACCCGGTTGAGTTTTCTGGAACCAGCGCCAATCATATCAGGCGTCACAACATGGAGATCGACTTTTTATCTCTGAACGTCGTTCTTTACTTCACCAACAACCAAGCCGGCGCCTAGTCTTTGTCCAACACTTTCGCCAATATTTCGAGCATACCTTGTGTACCTTCTTTGCGTCCTGCCGCTTGGTCGACGCCATCGAAGAATACACCTTGTTCTGTGTGAATTAACTTGGTGCCCTCTTTTGTCGGAATCAATTCAGTTGTAACTTGCGAGGAAGAGACACGCTTGCCGCTAAAGTCCATTGTATAAACCACGACAATGCGGCTGTTTTCGACGATGTCTTGGTAGCGCACTTCTGTTGAGATTGGCTCGCCACCTTTGAAGTTGAATTCCCAAGTTTCAAGTTGACCGACGCGGAAATCCATTTCGAATTTCTGGATTTCAAATCCTTCGTCTTCTCCGCCAAACCAGCGGCGCTTTTTCTTGGAATCTGCAAATGCTGCGAAAACTTTCTCGGGTGGGTGTGGGTAAACACGTTCCAGCACAAAAACATCGTGCACAACCGAACGATTTTGAGTTTGATTTGCCATTGGTCGCCTCTGTATGAATGGTTAAGTGGTTGCTTAAGTATACTCTGGCGCATTGGCAACAGTCAAGTAACTGCTTAAGTATTGCAAGCCCCCGCTGCCGTTGGCTTTCTGGAGTCTCATTGCACGAGATTAACTGAGAACCTGCATCGTCTTGCCATTCTTGTTGGGCATACTATAGTTAAAGCCTGCCTGTTTGGGACCGGAGTCCTTGAGTAAGTCGATTGCACATGATCCTCGAAAATTTACGTGGCTGCCGAAGCTCACGTTTCTAAATCCGTTCGGGTACGAAGTGCAATGGATCATTCTTGGCGGAATGGCGTTTTACTTGCCGGTGATCTTGTTCTTGGGCGAACCGGGGCTGAGCAAGGAAACCGTCGCGTGGAATTTTTGGATTAATACTCTGGCAACTGCGCCACACACTTCAGCGACTTATGTCCGCTTGCAGCGCAAAATCGGTGAAGGCAAGGTTCACTGGATTTTCGGCTGGCCTGCTTTCCTAGCTACTTGGGCGATACTAATAGGTTTTTGGGCCGCTGGTCACTTTATCCTAGGTATAACGATTGCTGCTATGTGGCAGTCGTTTCACTACTTGCGTCAGATGTATGGCGTCAATCGAATTTTCTCTCGCAAGAATGAAGAAAACGATCTCGCGCGGAAGCTCAATTTCTGGGCGTACCATTTGGCTGTCCCTCTATTTGTGTTTGGGCGCTCTGACATGCTTTGGCATATTTGGAACGGCAAACCGTCGGATACTTTTGCACCGATGAATGTTCCTGATGCAGCAATGATTGCTTTTGCGGTTTTTGCTTACGCTGGATTTTTGCTCGGATTGGTGAGCGAGTACATAAAGGCGAAGAACAACAGCGTCTATAACCCGGTTGGGTTGCTGATGTTGATCTTGTATTTTGGTGTTCATTACTTCGGATTCTTATCCGTTGAGTATTATGTCCGAGGATTTTTGTTCATCTCGATCTATCACGCGATTCAATACGTCGCGATGGTTTATTACTTAGAACGCGATGGACGAACCGAGAAGCTGGCAGAAAAGCTGATGAAGGGACCGATTCTACTCGCGTTTCCAATCTTCTGGCTTATGCTCATCGGTTTTGGATATTTGGTCAATCAAAGTGCGAAGAATATCGATATGTTCTGGACTCAATTCTCGTTGATTGTGTTGAACAATTGGTCCGTTCATCACTACGTCGCCGACACTGTTTTGTGGACCCGCAAAGCCGGCAAATAGTGAATTTGTCGCTGCGCATCGCATGTCGCTTGCGCCGAACTCGATACGCGAGACAATTCTGAACATCGGGCGGACGATGCATGGCATCGCCCCTACGCTTACCTAGCTAGTCCAGCTTTTGAGCTTCTTCGCTGTGACTCCAGTTGCTTTCATGGCCTCTGCAATTTCGGCTAGATCCTTGTTTGCTATCGCCCACTTCGCGATTGAATAGCGTTGCCAGCCGTCACGCTCTTCTGCAATCTTAAGAAGCTCGGGAGCGAATTCTATGGGCATCGAATCAAAATCACTCAGTAATGCACCGCCGATGTCGCGGTTTTCATGCGCGAGACAGCGAGAAATGAGCGCCGTGCAAGGTGGGTACGATGCGTGTTTTACCAAGGCACGCATCAACCATGTGTACTCTGAAGGGAGATATTCGCCGCTCTCAATTGCGGGCACCGCTTTCAGTTTTTTCTCGACGACTTGCGCTAGAACTTCCGCTGCCTCTTTACTCGGGTGCTGCCAGAGCCAAGCCGCTGGGGGACCGAAACAGATGGCGTTATCCGCGAGCATTAGTTTTGCGATTTTGATAGAAGCGTCAGCCATCTTCTTGTTCGCGGTTGCAGTTTCACTGGGCCCGATTTGCATGTCCAATCCTGACTCGGACAACGTTTTCCAAATGATTGGCCACTCGATTGGATGATGCTCTTCAAAAGGAACACCACGTGACACAAAGGCTGCTTCAGCCGCTTCGCGAACATCTGTGTTGACTGATTGTAGAAAGTGTTTGATGGAGTTAATATCCAATTGGGGGAATTTTCCGACAGTTTGACAATCAAGGATGCGGAACTGGTTCCACAGGTCGCCACCATATGTGTACAACTGCCGCGCTTCAGCAAGAGCCTTTTCAATCGGCTCAGTCTTGCCGAGTTTCGGATCTGCCGCATGTAATGCATGTGCGGCGCGATAGTACATCAGGGTGACAGAATTATTGTCGTCGGACGGGTTTCTAAAGTACATAGTGACAAACGATTTTCGGTCCGCCGATTTCCATTTCGAAGCGAGAGCTTCTACTGCCTGAAGTGCAGCAATTTGGCTTGGCGTGTCGTTTGCTAACATGGAAGAAATCTGTGGGAGTAGGTGTGTTTCACCCCATGCTACAAGCGCATTTAACGACGCGACTGCTGTTTTTTCCTCGTAATTCTTCAGCGAATGAACCAACAGTTTGTGCAGTACTTGGCGAACAGTTCGTTCATTTTCGTTCTTCTTCGTGTCAACCTCGACCAACGCTCCTAACGCTTCGGCTGTGGCGGTGAGGCACTCAACCCAAGGTATCGTCGCTAGTCTGGCTTCGAAGTCATGCTTGTCTGCAAGCTCTTCAAAGTATTCGTCGATCAGTTTGCATAGGGCAGGAATGGCCGCTTCCGATTTCAACTGTTCAAGCAATTTTACTGCCAGCGCGCGCTTGAAGTGGTATTCTTCAACAATTTCAAGTTGTTTCAAGCAGCAGGCTTCCAGTCGCTTGTCGAGCGCGCCGGTGGTGCGTCCGATTGACGTAAGGAGGTTGGCCGTTCGCAGATATGATTCTGAGTACAGCGCTCCCCAGATGAACGGTTGCAGTGTTTCACAGCCGTTTTGTCCCAGCCATATTCCTACTCCTACGGCTTCCTCTTCTGCTTCCGTATCCCCACGTCGAAACTCGTAGTTGCGCACGAAATCAAGGCACCGCCATTCCAGTTCATGTCCTGGTAATGTCCTTGCTGCTGCCTCGAACTTCTCGAGGGCACCAATATCGGTGACACACTGCCAAGCCTTTTCTAGTAATTTTTCGAGTCCTTCCTTTGCGAGTTCATTCACTTCTGCAGAGACTGTTTCAAGTCGCTTCACTTCTGCAACAGCATTCAATGCCTTTTCCTGATTTCTCTCTTCTTCGCGTTCGGGAATGAGATCAAGCTTGAGAAACTCTTCTCGCACAGCGTGAATGTCTTTGATGCAGTAAATGTCTTTTCGCCCGGCTTCTAGTTCTTCGAGAAATACCACCAGGTCGCGAACAATTCGTGCATTGTGATTTCGATAGAGATCACAGCATTCTCTGAGCCGGTCTGTTTGCTTGAACCAAAAAAGTCTCCAGAGCAAATAAAGCGCTGTTTGCGGCAGGCGTGTGTTGCCGGACTCTTTAAGCGAGGCGTAGCGCTCTTCTGTTAAAGGCTTGTTCCATCCCGGGCGAAAGGTTTCTTTGATATCGCTCCAGTTGCGGCGTTCATCTTCATTCAGCAATTCTACTATCCATTGCGCGCGCCAAAATGGACTCGTAATCGAATACTGCGGATCTAGTGCGCACTCGAAATTGCCACGAACCATTTCGTCGGAGGCGGAATCTTCGCTTTCGTCTACGGAGTCGTCGGAGTTTCTTCCGTCTGAATTTCCATCGTCGGCCGTATCTTCATCCGACCCTCCAGCCTCGTCGACGTAGTTGATTGCTTCCTCCAGCCCATCGCCGGCACACCAGCCTACGTAGCACTTTCCTGCCAGTTTTTTCCATGCCTTTGCTGCTGCTTTGACGGAAATGCGTTCCTGCTCGAATGATGCTGCCAGCGCTACGCGGTAAGCGAATTCATTGATGGATAGCGACAACACTTCGTCAACGTAATGAGTATCGTGACTCCAAAGGAAAATTCCATTGGGTTTCGGCTCCTCTCTCGATGGTTGAAACAGCGTCGAGTAGACGTGGTCGCTATCGCCAAAGTATCCGATTTTCACAGCGCCCATGAAAGCTGCCGCAAGTTCCTCGCAGCAATTGTCCCAAGGATGCGCGATCATCTTAAACCACATATTGTCTTCGAACGTTCTGCTGCTGGTTGCAGGTCTAAAGCCACTGCCGCCTTCTGCAGCTCGATTTACAAACGCGTCTATCTCTTCGTTTTGAACTCCCCACACCGCCTGGATCTCTAGCGGATCTTCGGTGTTTGTAATTTCTTCTTGCTCGTTTAAGAGAGAGCGAATTTCAACCGCGTGGTCCTTCAAGAATGTAGATGGTTCAGCGGCATCGAATATAGTATCAAGGTCAAATGCCTCGGATAGAGGTCTGCCATCAGAGGTGCATTCTGTTCCATCTTTGAGAAACCAGTGCTTATTCTCTTCTTGCCAGTTAGCGGTACTATCGAATTCGTATCGCCATACTTCGTCCGCTGCTGGAAAACATTCGTCGGTTTCGTTTTCGCTGTTGAAATAGACGAAGTGCCCGTGTCGACTACCGTGCTTCCATTGGCCGCGCGAGGCGAGTGTTCCGTCATTATGGTAGCGCTCCAGCATTCCGTGCTGGCGACCTTCCGAATCAAAACCGGCAACGCACACAAGAGTTCCATCCGCGCGCCAATAGCGCCATTCACCTACTGGTACTTGGACTTTCTTTATGACGCCGCGCTTGTCCGACGTGCCTAGCTGCCACGTCTTTTCCTTTTCGACCCATATTGCTTCATCAGGAACGCCGGCAGGACGAGTCGGAGTTTTCATGAAAGGATTCCTTGGGGTAGTACAGCTTCGTAGAGGGAGCTACTCGACCAGCCGAGAAATTAGGAGGGTTGGACGGGAATGCTGAAATAGACTGAAAGGTGCGCGCTGAAGGCTACTGTACTTCGGTCATTCTGCGCAGATCATTAAGCGACAGCCAGCGCAGCGGAAGGGTAGCTTCCATTGCCTTTCCTGAAAGAATGCCGACCGTCTCGTGGGTAAGCGAGAGTACCTTTGAATCAGGGCTGGGCACGCTGGTGTATAGGACGCCCAACTTGTTTGCGGGGCTCTGAATGAACTTTTCGAATTCCCAGCGAACGACTGCAAAGCGAAGTTTCGAATGTAGAATCATAATCAACAAATCATTCTGCGCGCCGATTGCAGTCCAGTTTCCTTCACCAGATCCATTCACAACATGACCGCCTGGAATTGCCTTGGACAGTTGCTGAGCGGCGTCCTTCTTATTGTAGGTTTGATCTTGCTTTGACTGATTGTTCGCGATTTTAACTAAGCGATCGACCTCGGAGCCTTTTCCCGGAGTCGGCGGCGGCTGCATTTGAAGAACGGCAGCAGCGGCGGTTCTGATTTTGGATTCTAGTGACTGCGAATGTTCCGGATACTCATCCCATTCTTCGGTCGCCGCAATGAACGGCCTCAAATATGGATAGAGCGGGTCGAAGTCGCTGCCGTACTGCCCAATGCGACGGGCGCCTTCATACGCACCCATGTGCCCTTTTTGAACTTGCGTCGCATACTCGTGCACGAGAAGCCAAGCCGCTTCAATTTTTGTGCGCTCTTCCAGGTTCATCTCGCCAAACAAACGAGGCAGCATCTGCGGCACTGATTCGCACTGGGTTGGGTCCAGCGCGGCGAGCTTGCGAAGAGTTTGACTATCGAGCCCTTCACTAATCAAAAGCTGGCAAATTTCCGGGACATCCTCTGGGTACAACGTTTGGAGCGTCCATTTAGCATGAAGGACGCGCAGGCGCTGATTTTCCCGTGGATGCATCAAAGTGAAGCTCCTGACGAAGATTGGTTCCCCTCAGAACACTTTAAAGCCCATGTCAACAAACTTCAATTGCATTTAATGGCAAAGAAAACCAGGTTTCTTGACATGCGCCAATCCTAGTACCAATTGCCAGGGAGATCCTCGAATGAGGGTTTTTCACCATCTTTCACCTGCTGAAGCCACTTTGTGCCAATAGCCTTTCGGATTTTTCTCGCACTCGTGAGATTTTGAATGGCCATCGCTACAGATTTGCGTTCGCCTGCAGCAAGCAATTCTTCCGCGAGCCACCGAACACACGTCTGCCAAATAAATCCTTTATCCAGTTTGAGTAAATACTCGCTCGCGTCTTTTATGTTTCCAGTGCGAACTGCAATCAGCCCATAAAGACAATTAGAGTATTGAATTAGGGGACCGTAAGAATCATATGATAGCTGTTCAGCTGAGTAACCAACGAGGTCTAAGTCGTTTAGAAACAGTGCACATTCCGCAATTTCAAGGTGCGCAAAGTGCGAAATGGATCCAATTGGCTCTATCGATAATGAGTGCAGGGCCGCTGCGATTGTCTTTTTCGCGAATTCTTCTTTGAAGATATCAGCACAGTATCTAAATTCGAAGAGGGAGAATTGGGCATAACGGCTAGACCATCGTATGTCGCCCGGGTCCAACCGACCGGCTTGTCGAAGTTGCCTCTCGCCTGTCTCGTAGTCGAACCAAATGATGAAGTAACCGGCGTTTCCTGCGACATTCGCATTTTCGGAATGTTGTTCGATCAGCGCGAGCCATCTTTCTCTAGCAATCGCGAACTCTTTCGGTCTTAACCTCGTTGCTAGGGTGGACAGCATGTGGGGAGCCGATACTGTTCCAAGATTCTCAATTATCCACAGGATTTCACGAACAACAATCGGACGCAGTTTCACCTTGTTCTTCGTTCGGGTGTGATATCCAAATAAACTCAGATGCGCTTCAGTGTTGTTTGGATCTCGCTTTAGTTCACGTTCAAGAGCTGCAGCATCCGAGTCAGTAAGATCTTTCGAAGCAAATACGACATTCAAAAGATTCGATTCTAATTGTTCGCGTTCCTCTTTATCCATGGAAAGACTTTGGTCGTAACTCTAATTGCGTTTTTGTTCGGAGACTATCTCTTTTAATTGTTCCCTGATTTCTTTTGCTTCAGCACGATAGCGTCTCGCGCGTACTGGATTTGCTCTGAGTTCGCTGAGGTCTGCCATGCGTTCTTTTGCATCCGCTTTGTAGAGGGACGGCGCTAAATGATTGCTTGCGAAGTCTTTATAGATTGCTTCTTGTATGAATGTGCTCGCTAGACCCGTATGTTGATCGTTTTGATACGCAAAAGCTAGGTTGGAAGCTGCATCAAAACCAAACTGATCCATAGGATAGGAGCGCCTAACCAATAGCCATCGAGCTAGTCTCGCTGCTGATTTATATTTTTGTAGATGGTTAAGTATCTGCACGCGATCCATTATGGATTGTGCATGTTCTGCGACAAATTTATCTCGGGGTGTTTGATTGTATTCATGTTCGGAAGTGTTAGGCATGCTGTCCATTAGTCTTTCCAATTTCTGTGACTTTTCTTCTGCTTGCCTAAAGTCTCCCTCCAACAGCGCGAGGCGCGCTTCAGCTTCGGCTACTCTAGCTTCCAATTCAGTAGTCTTTGTTGCGCCTGTGGTAGGCAAACTTTTAAAAAGATCGTGGGCTTGCT
>DTSE01000166.1:28835-32875 GCA_012965515.1 Candidatus Melainabacteria bacterium
ATAAAGATGCGATCAACTAAAGTTCTCAAATGCACATTCATATCATTCTTTGTAAAGTCTAGATTTTTACTTCCACAAGCCTCAATGCACACCTCCGCGCTTTTCGGTTTGCCGCTTCTTATGTATATTTCTGCAAAATCAAGAAGCTGATTTGTTCTCTTTAGCCTCGAAGTTTCTGTGGCAAGTGCAATTGTTACAAGTCGCTTTGCTTGTTCGATACTGCGCTTGTTCTCTACGCTTGCCTGCATCGCATTGCCAGTCAGTGCATCTTTCTCAATAAGTAGAGCGTTTCTAAGTTGTTCGCTTCTTACCCTGGTTAACACTTTTGACGTGAGCTGAGCGTCTCTTGCTCGCCCTAACCTTTGGTACACAGTTTCCAAATTTGAAAGAACTCGCACTTCGTCGGGCAGGACTTTGGTTGCAAATTGAAATTCGTTTAGCTCCATATTGTCGTGTGCTACTGCATTGCCAAACCACTTGTCGGCTGCTTCAAGAAGTGGCAAAGCATCTGAGAACTTCTTTTGATCAATCAATGATTGAGCCCGAATTGCTTTCGCGTTTGCGACATAAAGGCTAGGGTATCTAACTTCAAAAGAATATGAAATCAGCTCCAGTTCTTTGCAAAGTCTTTCTGTGTCAACAAACTTTTTTTGCCTTCTAAGGCACTCTGCCAGGCACAATTTGTCTATTGGTTTTGCATTCAATTTTTGTTTCGCTAGAATATTCTCGGACAGACTGAGGTCTCCTACATTCATGTAGGCACATGCTAACTGCAGTGATAATAGATCGAGTGTTTTCTTGTTGAAGTTTGCGACTGTTGCTGCCTCGACTAGCTTTTTCTGCGCTTCGACGACTTGAGCACTTGAACATCTCAATTGCAGCTCGTTGTATACGGATTCAAAGCTTGAAGCGTCGTTTTGAGTTTTTGCCTGGAGAATAATTCTTGCAAATGCAATTAAGTCGCGAAAAAGCAAATCTCCGTCAGCATTGTCGGTGCGTGGCCGCTCGGTAAAGCTATAAAATGACATCGAGGAAGCATCTCGTATTTCACCTTCCAAACTATTGCCGGTGTTCGCCATTAGCTCTAGTGCGAGCGTGCAAAGTTTGCGACCGTATTCTTTGTTCTTTCGAGCGGATTTTGCCAGCCGCCAGACAATCTGCGTTTGGATGGCGCGCAATTCGGGCGAAGTAGTTGGTGTGTCTGCCACTTGGTTCGCGAGAATCCAAAACTGTTCGGCGCCAGCAGCGGAAATGTCGATTGGACTTTGAGAAGGAAACGTAGATGTCGCCCTATCCAGCAGTTTGAGCGTGTCCTCATCCTTAACCTCAAAATTCTTCAGCGCGATGAACCAGTGAGGCATAAAAACAGGACCGTATCTGGGTTGATTGTTTGGCTGTCCCATGTTGCAGAGGGCTAACAATGATTCAACTACTTCTTTTGGCGTTTTCTGCTCCTCATTAAGAGCAAAGAGGTAATCGAAAATTAGCTCACTTGAATCTTCAAGATTTGTAATTTCATTTGGATTGATTTGCATGCGAATGTTCGCAGAGATTGAATCAGTTCCATCCGCCAACGATGGTAAAGCGCTGCAAAATGTGTAGAATGCAGCAATATAGGTTGCAAGTAATCTCTGAGGATATGGCATTTTCGTAGGTTTCCAAAATAACAATATGAATCAAATGTCTTATATAAGCAACAGTGTTAACCACGGATTAGGGTAGTTACCCCGTGAGAAACGAACTTATTTTTAGCGCAATGTTGTCCGCTCTGTTGTTAACTAGCTTGCCGCTGGCACGAGGTTTAGCAGTTGGTATGGAGGGGGCAGCTCAGACTGTATCATCGGAACAGAAAGAGCCAGATTTGCCGACTGGTTTGCGGTCGTTGGATAGGCAAGATGAATATTTGATCGTTGACGGACCAGGTGGGCGCGGGGTTTGTTCAACCTCCGGAAATTTGCTCATTCCAGCAAATTTTGGCGACATTCGTTACGTCGGTGATGATCTTTTCGCAGCCAGAAACTATAGAGATGATGGCTCAACAGCTTGGTGGCTATTGAACTCCAAAGGCCAGACCGTTGCGAAATTACCTGACTGGACACGAATTGATTCCAATCGTTTTTGCGAGGGACTTCTTAGTATTGGCGATAGTTACAGTCCGACTGCTTTCATCGATAAAAGCGGAAAAATTGTACTCAACTTCGATCAATACACTGACGTGAAGAACTTTTCAGAAGGCTTAGCGGCAGCATCATACAGCGATCGGAATGGCCGCGCCTTTGGTTTTGTGGACCATCGAGGAAAGATGGTTATTGGACCGTTCAAGAACGGAGAGGTCACTAAATTCGAGAACGGTTTGGCCGTAGTCTCTTCCTTTGAGGGAGGCAAGCTTAAGTCAGGAGTCGTCTCATCAAAAGGAAAGTTCATCGTCCCGATGATCTATGACGGGTTGTCTTCAATTGGTGACGGGAAGTTTTGGGCTCATAGAGATAACCGCGTGGTTTTTCTAGACTCACAAGGAAAAGTGCTCGTCAAATTGCCCGATGATTGCACCTCCGCATCGCCACCTGACAAGTTCGAGCCGACTACTTGGATCGCGTGTGGATTTGGTGGGAAGGTCAACAAAAGTATCAACTGGGGCTATTGCGACATGAAAGGAAAGGTTGTGATATCTCCTCGTTTTCCACTTTGTTCCAGCTTTAAAGGTAATCGAGCAGTTGCGTATACCAAGAATGGTAGAGATGGGCAAGTTTGTGGTGTTATTGATCGACAAGGTAATTGGGTGGTTGAGCCGAAGTATCGCTACATTTCGATAATTGATGACAGCCACTGGTCTCTTGGAGAGCTTGCTACTGGTGAAGTAGCGAAAGTTGCAAATAAGCGTTTTGAGCGCGCGCTAAATTTTCAGCAAGTATTGAAGGATGGTGATCTGATTGGGATGCCACTTTTACAGTTTGAAGAACTCGTGGGAAAAGTTGACTCTCCTTCGTATTTACCTAAAGCGACGAAGGTTGGAGTGAAGATTTCCCAACTAGTCCTTGTAGACTCTATGTGCGGGCCCGGAAGCGTTGTGATGCAGGTGGCAACGGATGAGAACGACAAGATAACTGGATGGCGTGCGCTCGAAGGCGGAATAACTTCTGGCAGTCAGCCTTGGATTACTGAAAACGTTTTTCTTGAGGACAGTCGTAAAGGCTTGCAGCTAGGCAACCTCGTGCCGAAGAAGTAGGTCTGAAAAGTTAGTGCTAGAATAAAAATTGCCAGGACGACCTGGTCTGTGATTCATCCGGGACGGCCCGCTTTGGGAGGCTGTTATGTCCTGGATGATTTTGTTTTTGGCTGGACTTTTGGAAGTTGCTTGGGCTGTTGGCATGAAACACATTGATGGTTTCTCCCGCCCGTGGGTTTTAGCTGGAACCGTCGTGGCGACTGTTCTTAGCGTTGTCTTGCTTGGCCTTGCGATGAAGAATTTGCCGCTAGGCACGGCTTATGCTGTTTGGACCGGAATTGGTGCAATCGGTACCTTTATTGTGGGAATTCTGTGGCTCGGAGATTCGCTGTCCACGGCGAGAATTGTAAGCGCTCTTTTCGTGCTAGTTGGGCTAATTGGACTCAAGCTAAGTACCCCATAATTTCTGGTTGTTAAGTGCCTGCGGTTACAGAATACGCACTGCGTGATCAAAAATGCACCTCTCGTGATAACATTTAACCGTATCGTTAAATGAGAGAGGTGGAGCATATGAAGAAGGCGATTGCCATTGCGGTGGGCGTCATTCTGGTTGGCGTGATTGCTGTTCTTGGAATTGCGGCGACGAAACCTGACACTGTCCATGTCGAGCGCTCGCTGTCGATGAATGCATCTCCTGCCGAAATTCATCCTCAGATCAATAACTACAAAAATTGGATGGCATGGTCACCTTGGGAAAAACAAGATCCCAACATGAAGCGCTCATTCAGCGGTCCGGAATCCGGAGTTGGCGCCAAGTACGCTTGGGTTGGCAACGACAACGTAGGTACCGGTGACATGACGATTGTACAATGTC
>DTSE01000166.1:32885-35151 GCA_012965515.1 Candidatus Melainabacteria bacterium
ACGATTACATCGTCTGAGCCAGAGAAAATCACACTCGATCTCCACTTCGTAAAACCATTTGAAGGCACAAGCAAGGTCACTTTCACAATGGTGCCGCAAGGCGACGCAACCAAAGTCACGTGGGCGATGGATGGTGACAATGCGTTTCCGTGCAAAGTCATGCAAGTGTTCATGAGCATGGATGACTGCTGCGGCAAAGAATTCGAGAAGGGTCTTGCTAGCTTGAAGACTGTTTCTGAGACTTCGCAAACAGCTAAAGGCAAGTCCGCAGAGGAAAAGGCTGAAGAAAAGACCGACGAGAAGAAAGAGACCGCCAATAATGGTTAAGCATTATTCCGAGCAACTCGACAGAACGTTCTTCGCTCTTTCGGATCCCACCCGCAGAGCCATCATCGGCAATCTTGCAGCTAAAGGTACCTGCTCAGTTTTGGAATTGGCAGAACCATTTCAAATGTCATTACCTGCAATTTCAAAGCATTTGAAGTTGTTGGAAAATGCTAACCTTGTCACTCGAGAACGACAGGGCCGTGTTCACTATCTAAAGTTGTGCGCGGAGCCAATGTCTGAAGCCAATGCCTGGATCGAGGCATATAGGCGCTTTTGGACACAGCAGTTGGATAACTTTGAGCGCTACATCGCATCACAAACGTTCGGAGAGAAACAAAATGACGACAACGACAAGCAAAGCTGAAGTTCTTACCCTCAGTCTTTCACGCACTATCAAAGCGCCAGTAGAACTGGTTTATCGCGGTTGGACGGAACCTGAGCAGATGAGCATGTGGCTGGGCTGCGACAAGACAGCGACGGTCAAGGTCACGCAAGACCTGCGCGTAGGCGGCGAGTATCGTTTTGATGTCAGCTGCAGTGATGGCGAGCAAGTTTGCATGTCCGGTGTTTATCAAAAGATCGAACCAAACCAGAAATTGGTTTACACCTGGAATAATACGTCTCGCGAATACCCCGCCTCCGACACGCTTGTGACGGTCGAGTTTATCGCGAAGGGTGATTCAACTGAATTGAAGTTGACACATGCCAATCTTAACGACGCCAATTGCCTGCACGGTCACACACTCGGTTGGACTGCATCGCTCGAAAAATTCGTGGCGCATTTTGCGTAATGAAGCGCTCGCATTCTGAGGCGTTGGGTCGTATTGCATGCGACCTCAAGAATTGGGCGCATGCAATGCGCCCCTACAGAAAGCAATACAAGTTTGATCCCCAGAGTCAAATCACATCACACTAGGAGATAACAATGCCTACAGCTAAGAGTTGGAAACCGGCGCACGCTCAAACCGTGACTCCGTATCTGATTATCAAAGATTGCGCGAAAGCGATGGACTTCTACAAGAAGGCCTTCGGCGCAGAGGAAGTCGCACGTCTTTGCTCACCAGACGGCAAAATCATGCATGGCTTTATGAAGTTCGGCGATTCGAACATCTATTTCTGCGATGAAATGGACGACAGCAAGTGTGGCGCCAGCCCTTCGACATTGGGCAATTGCCACGCTACCATGCACATCTTCGTTGAAGATGTCGACCAAGCTTTCCAAAAGGCTGTCGATGCTGGTTGCACACCGTTCATGCCGCCGATGGACATGTTCTGGGGCGATCGCTACACTCGCGTGACCGATCCGTTCGGACAAGGTTGGAGCCTCGCAACTCACAAGGAAGACTTGACGCCGGAAGAAATGCAAAAGGCTGGCAACGAGTTCTTCAAGAACATGGAAGCCTGCGCAGCCAAGTAGGCTCGTCAATCGTTAGTTAAACCGGAAGGCTCCGCAGTTTGCGGGGCCTTTTGTGTTAACATCAGCGGCGCCCGTCTCCCTTTTAGAGGTTGCGAAGAAGCACCAATGAATACAGCTCCAGCCAAAATCGCCCCGGCATTGCGTGCCTTGCTCGAAAGATTGATTGACTACGCAGGCATCTATCCGCCGGCTGCTCTTTCTCTCGAGACAGCGGTGGCGAATTACAACAGCTATCAAAGCGGCGAATTTTCCTGGATGCTCAGATGGTTGGTTGTCGGAACCAATGAACTTCAGAACGTCCCTTCATCGCTCGATGGCAACATCTCGCTTTTGTCTGAGTCGGATGATGCGCGAGCGGCAACACTTGAAAGCAAGGCTGTTATTCAGGCGAAACATCCGGTCTATTGCGAAATTGCAGTTGCGAATTTGGACCAGCTTGATGCGGTTCAATCAGCAGGAAACTTCGCCAAAATCCGCACCGGTGGCGTTAAGGCGGAAGCAATTCCGTCGCCGAAGGACGTC
>DTSE01000167.1 GCA_012965515.1 Candidatus Melainabacteria bacterium
AAGTGGTTCACAATCTCAATTTTGTGCTCACTAATTTTCGAACACGGGATAGTCCTGAACTCGGGATAGTCACCAATATCATGAATGCGAAGCGTCCAGGGAATCACAGTTTCAGTAGCAGTAATCTTTGCACAGAGCCAATCGCGAGGACGAGCCTGATCGACCATTAGAGACAAATTCTGTGAAAGCAACTCTGGACCGCCTTCATTTAAAAGAAATTGAATAGTGCGAAAGTTGCGCTCACGCTTTGCTTTATGACCAGCAGATTGATAGCGAATGCCATTTCCGTAGCAAAGTTTCTTGCAGATAGTGGTGGCATTAATGCATGTCTTACTGCGTGGAAGACTAAATGCCCAGCCGACTTTGCTATTATTCGTGAGCTCCAAACCATAGTCACGCTTTGTCATTTCTCAAGCCCTCATGCTGGTGTTTCAGCAGCTCGCGCTGCAAAAACGCCCAGCCGCCTCGGCTCCGCTGTGCGGCTGAACAGAGAATTAGACGTCAGACATGATTACCCAAACGCACTGCGGTGGCGCCGAGGCGGCATAATGGGCGAACAGCGCGCACCATCTACCTAGGTTTCAATGGTGGTTTCGCCAAAACAAAGCAGCCGGCTTGACGAATAATCTAGAGAGAAGCAATAGCCTATTCAAAGCTCGCGCTTACTTCGAGTTCAACCACTCACTCAGTTTCGGTGGAGAATGTTTGCATTCGTGATCTCTCACATACTTTTCAATTACAGCAGCCGTCTCGCCGCCTTCAAAAATAGTGACCGGTCCGTCTTCTGAAACAACAAGGACGACCATATTTTCAGTTTTGCGACTGTATCTCTGCGCAGAGTTGAAGCGAGCTCCACGAGAAAGTTCTTCGGTATCACCAGATTCACCGTCCAAAAGACAGGCAAAAGCGCACAAGTGAAGCTTATTAACGTCGATGTGGACAGCTCCATCAACTTTACACATATCTGAGAAGAGATTGAAAGTGTCTTCATTCAATGCAACAGGAGTTTCTAGTTTCTGTCCGCTCAACCTGCGCTTACAAGGTTCACCTGAGTCCAGAAGGAGAGTACATCCAAAATGCTCATTGCGAGCAGTTGTAACTAACTTATTGACGAACTCTTGAACACGCAGTTTCGTCGCGGCATCAAGCCTAGACAAGGATTTTGTTTGGTTGTTTATGTCCAAAGTCCATTTGCTTTCGATAGCTCTAAAGGTCCCATTACTAATTTGACAAAGTGGAACTTTGTTCAGGGTTAGTGTGAGCTTTCCACGATCGAAAGAAGCCAAAAGCGGACTTTTAATGGATTTTCTGTGAGAGAAACCGACAATGTTTCCAGCAATAGCCACCAGCTGATAGTCATCACTGGTAGCGGTCAAAAACTTTCTAACATGTTTGAATTTGTCGATGGCTACCGGCGTCTTCAGAGGATAGTCCACTTTTGGTTGACCGGTCGGATTTCGGTCAAAGATTGCCAAAGTGCCTGAGCAACCGGATCCTTCTTCTTTGACGGTCGCAATTTCCATAAGCGATTCAAGAACGATCTCAGCATCGGCCTGACCACCTGCCAAAGTGCGCGGGAACATCTGCTCCATTATTACTTCTCTAACAACATCGAATGCGGCATGTTCAGCAAGTCGGCCTCCACCAATTTGCGTTCCAATGTTCATCTCGCCATCCGGCCTAAGCAATGGAAGCTGTGCAAAAAGAATCCATTGATCAAGCAAGCTGCCTGGGCTTTCACTCTGGTGTCGCTCGACAAACCACATGTGAAAAAAGACATCGTTTGACTGCTCGATCAAACAATAAAGGTCATTGGAGAGTCGGGGTCTTGTCCGAACAGTCTCGGAAATTTTGTCAATCTTAGTTTGCCGGGGAACAGCGTCAGCGCTCTGGAAATAAGCACTGATATCTGGTTTATATTTTTCCAAAAGCCCGGTCGTGTCGTAAACTGAGAAATCATTTGCTTCCGCAACATCAGACGAGTAGATAAGCGCAGCTCGCGTGGCTCGACCAAAGAATTTGGTGAGCCCAGACTGCAAACCTTGTTTGACGATGTGAACTGACAATGAGCGTTGCATGATTGAATTTGTATTCCCGCCAAGAACAGGTATCAAAACTCAAATCAAATTGATGGATATAGAACTCTCATAAACGGCCATAGAACATTAAAACCAGCTGGTAGTCGCCAAAAGCCAAATGCTGGTTTCCATAAGAATCAGTTCTGAAGTCTATGGATCTCCCAAAGCGTCCAGCGGGTAGTGCGGGCAGCCGCGGTCACTGACGTATTCAAAACGTGGATGGTCAGTAAGATTGTCGCTGTTGCCATCGTAGCTCTTATAAATCAGACCAGGTTTGGACTTTCTCCAATCAGTGACTAGGTCGACTGCGATTCCAACTGCCGTAGAAGCTAAGACTCCATTTGGCCAAACCACCTGTGGATTGATGCCGGCATCTCCATATCTTGCCGCTTCCGCTGCAAGGTTTCTCTCATTCAAAAATCCAATGCAATGAAAGCAAGGATAACCGGGCAGGGACAAAATGACTTGTCCAGCCATTCGAGGTGGCTTTCCCGTCATTTCAGTAACGTCCATTCCTACGTCAATAAGCGGAATGAGATATCTACGGCAGGCAGCTTCCAGTTGTCGGCGCTCATCGAAACCATCAAGGCAGCCGAAAACGATATCGCAGCTTCGCAGAGATTCCGGAAAGTCTTGCCAACGGGCGGGGACAGGCTCCGTGTTAGCTAAGCCATTAATGCTTGTTATCACTCTATCGGCAATAGAAATTTTGAGACGACCTTTGAGAACATCATCTTCGGTTCCACCAACAAGACGATTCAGATTTGAACAGTCTATTGCTTGGGCGTCAAAGAGTGCAAAGTTAGCAAAACCTGTATGGCTAGCCTGCTGTGCGATATGAGAACCGCCACCACTGAGTCCGACGATGCCAATTTTCAACGAATCAATTCGCTCAGGAGCATCATGACCGAGAAAAGTCTGTCGACTAAAGCGGTCACTGTTAGCGAATTTAGGCAGCGCACTGAGCACCTGTGTTGGATGTCCAACGACAGTTATGCGGTCGACTGGTCGAAGGATATCGTTAGGCATGCACACTTCAGCATATGCCTTATCTCGTCCAAAGACCAGCATTCCATGCGGCACGCCAGGATTTGTGAAAGTCAAACTTTGAACGATTCGCGGAATTTCTCGCCTATCCATCGGACTAAATGAGGGTATTCCGGGAAAATCGTGCATGTGTATATGAAAGATTCCGACATCATCGCTTAGCGAGGACTGAAGCGCGTTTCGGATTGCCTCGCTGTTTATACGTGCGCCAGCGTACTCATCAGCGATGTACTGATCGTCTGGAACAGACCAATATTCCGCAAGAAATATGATCGGATTGGAGCTCTTCTCATTACCTATTCTGGCGCGACAGAAGCCAATTCGCTCATAGGCAAACGAATGCGGTCTACCCATGTCAGCCATTATTCTGTTGTAGAGTTGGCGTGCAATTCTGACTTGAGTTTTCATCGTACTGCCCTCAAATGCATAGCAACCATTTGCGCCAAAGTCAGGCCAGGTTTTGTTCTCCACGAGAAGGCGTACCAGTTTCTCGAGAGCATATGAACACCTTGGGCGTTCCAATTAAGCGCTTCCTGATGAGTTCGGTTGGCAAAGGTTGGCTGTTGCGAGTAGAAAAGCCGAGAATCGTAGCCATCCATGTGTACAGGACGAAGAAGCAGGTCAACAGTGGCAGGAGTTGCTCCCCCAGGAAGGGAAACATTAGGTAGCAAGAAATAGGGTGTGCCACCTTCTTCCATCTGTTTCACGTCAGGATATATAGAACGAAGTTCGTCAATTTGCTCGATTGGAAATTGCATTAGGAGGAACCTCCATCTCTTGGGTGGGAGATGAATTTCTCGCCGCCCTTTATTTCCAGGGTGGCGTCGTCGGCTATTGGCTCTAGATTGCCGTGACGGACTTGCTCGACTTCATCAGCCGGGGGTATTTCAGCCCAATCCTTTAATGAAGTCACTTTCAAAGGACCGCGGGGAATTTTGTATTCAACACGGTTGATCTTGATTTCTACCAGATCACGCTCTGGGTGCGGCTTGCTAGCATTTGATGTTGTCTGCATCTGTGAAAACCTCTATTAAGGAAGGGGAATTTCCCCACACTAAATATTATAGCGGTTTTAAACAAACAAATCCAATATTCGCCACAGAATAATACGATTTAACAAACATTTTACATTATCAAGAAGCTCAAAATG
This sequence comes from Candidatus Melainabacteria bacterium, assembly GCA_012965515.1. Classification (GTDB taxonomy): domain Bacteria; phylum Cyanobacteriota; class Vampirovibrionia; order Obscuribacterales; family Obscuribacteraceae; genus QKMZ01. The sequence goes on from DTSE01000167.1 coordinate 4,276, forward strand.
GTATGTCTGTATATACAATAAATACCCTTGTCAGCAACAGCCTATGATGCCAAAATGTTGCGGAGTCGGCATTTGCAGGAACAAGGTAATGGATTTTGAGTCATTAAAACAACTGCTGAAAAGCAACGAAATGGAAGAGGCTCAGTATGCTCAATCCAACGACATCTTCAACATCTTCTGTAAGAAGGACGGTGATCATATCAACACTATTCAGGTGATTGACGATGAAAAGGCTCAAGGACGATTAGCCGTTACAGCCCACGCTCTCAACTTACTAGAGCGGGCAATCAAAGCTCATCTTGAACTTCATCAACCAGACTATAACCTATCACTCTTTGAAGATGCATCCACAGAGGCAGTGACACAGAGCCAGTTTTAAGTACATCCCGTTGCATACCATTCAGCAATTCGAATTTAAAGTTGAGGAACCATGACTATCAATACGACACTAATGAGCACAACGGCAGTTGCTCGCAAACTAGAAGGAAGCAACAAGTGGACGGTGCATTCACCAGCAGCTTCATTTCACTCAACAGGACAGGACAGACCATCGGCGCTCACAAAATACATTGAGATGATCGGTGCTCATATGTACGCCCAACAAAAACAAGCGTCTCTTGCGACTAGAGGCCGTGGGCGCCCGAGCAAAAACTATGACGCTCACTTGCATATCCAAGTCGAGAAGGCCGTAAAAGAGCGGTTTGACGAAATCGCCACCGTATACGATCTTTCTCAAAGTGAAACGATTGTTTTCCTTCTAGATTCCTTTGAGATTTTGCGACAAGAATTTGTTCAACAGAGTGAGATGGACGAGGCCGAACGTCGGGTTCTACAGCCAGCGTAGCTCGTCAACACACATTCTGAACAAATTTGCTTTTTCGGACAGATGCTTGAGAAAAGTATTTCTCAGACTATCGATTGTCTTGGATTTCCGCAAATTGACCTGGCATGCATATTTTCTGTTCCTGCTGCATCTGCGCCGACAATTTTTCTGCTTAACAAGAAAATTCGGACATCACAGTAAGCAGTTATGGGTTGTTTCCAGGATTTCCGAAACGATAACGACGTGTCGTTGTAGTCGACCAATTGGGACTTGCAGGAGGCTGTTCATAAAGGCGCTTACAAAGCCAGATTAGCAAACCCCAACCGCTAGTCGCCATTTCTTCAGTCACCGGTTCCCACTCCGGATGCGCTCCATTACGGCCAAGAGTTCGTATTTCATGTGCACTATTGGCCTCTTCAAGTTTGAGCCTGTTTAGAGCACATAATTCATCGATCTGATCTTTCAAATCTCCCTTCGAACATCCAAGATCGGCACAGATTGAATGTACTGTCCTACGAGCCATGGCTCCAAAAGCGTTCCAGCATTTGTTCTGAAGGCAAGCTTGTGACTCAATCACATCATCTCGAACATTCGATGGCAAACCCTGTAAAAGGTTCGCAGTTAGTTGATCATCGGACGCATGCCTGATGCTTGGAGAAATGTTTGCCGTAATTTGAGTTTGATGAACACTGGGTCCAGAAAAGTTCAAGGCTTCTCTGTAAAAACTTTCAGCTTCAACATCCTTTCCTTGATTGATACAGGAAGCCGCTAAACCCGCCAGGACTGATTTACGATGAACATCCTGCGGCGCAAGCAACAAAAGAGCTTCACCAAAAAATTCTTCTGCTTCTTCATAGCCTTTCTGCATGAGTAGAACCCCTCCGATTGCAGCCAGAACATCGGCTCGATGAGGATCAGCATCGGACATCTCAGAAAGAACTTGTTTGAACAGAACTTCTGCTTCTTTGAATTTTCCTTGCTTTTCGAGCGAGGTTGCAAGTCCAACTTTGGCGGTTAAATCACTCATGCAAGTTCGCTCCTTAAGTTAAAACCCTGCCTTAAGGTCCTTTAGTGGCGGTTGGTCTAATTCCTTCAAAATAGAATTGACGCTGTCGAGAATTTCTTGTCTTGTTTGATCAATCCAGTCGCCCAAGTCGGTGGCTTGGTGGAATCGAGAATGATGCCTGCCAAAGCGATCATGGTCCATTAACATATTGTTTAACCCAAGCTCTCTGCGCAATGCGTCGCGAATTTTTTCCAGTTTCTCAACTGCAGTGTCCATTTTTTCTCTCCAATCTCGATGGATCAGAAATACTTTGCCCTTTGATATTGGAAGTGTTGAGTCGCCTACTTTGGTGCAGCCAGTATTGATGGCGGTAATAGTATCTGCTAAAGCGCGGTCGAAGTCAGCAAAACTTAGTTCTTGATGGAAATAAGTGCGAAAAGCGGGACGGTCCAGACACTGTGCATAAAACAAAATCAAATGTCGGTCTTCAGTCCAAGTGCGAGAGCCAGGAGCCCAATCTTGTTCTTTACGAGCAACTTTCTTGGTGAATTCGCGATGAAGTTTCAGTTCCGAGATAGAGTATCGTCGAGAAGTGCAGCCAGATGAATAGTGACTACGTTCATGAACTTCATCATGACAATTGGGACACAGCGTAATGGCGTTAGCGATTCCATCAGATCCGCCCTCGCTAAGGGGCTGAATGTGATGAACCTGGACCTGATGTAACTTCTTGCAAATGCAGCACATGCGGCCGCACTCTGCTAGCAAGCGATCAACGTCTTTCTGACTAAACGACATAGCGCCTCGAGGAATTTGGGAACAAATTTTATCAGGAACGCCAAACATACCGGTTTGTCGGAAACTCCTGTCAACTTTCTTTGCTCCTTACTTCAATGAACATAGTTTCTCTCTTGCCTGATACACGCTCCTCTAACGCCCCGGATGACGTCTCAGAAAAATTTTTCAAACAGACGGTTATACCCACGAAATCCATTTGAAGACGCTTTCTCGCCTCTTGTCGCTCACCGCGTCGTCGTGAGGGGAGGTGAAAAGAAGTCCGTTGAGCCTGAGCACAAAAAATCAAAAAATGCTGAACAAAACTAGAGAGTCCAGCATCAGGTCACTGACTAGCGCACCCCTACTCAAAATTTCTTAGCACAAAACGGCGATTCCAAGGCTGACCTTTGCGTGCTTCTTGAGTGGTCGGGCAGATTGGGTCCAGAACAGTTTTATCAAGCTGCAATGGGCTTTCAAATACCACCCAGGAGATGTTCTCGGAATATGGCTTTGTTGTAAGCGAGCCTCTGTAGAAGTAAAACTGCTCTAGCTTGGTCACTTGTTTGATTATTTCCAGAGGCAATCGCACGGTCTTCTCGCCGGATTCACAAGCAGAAAAGAATGACATCAGCTCGTCAGATTTAGCACCTATCGAACTTTCAACAACGAAAGTGCCAAGCACCAAATTCTCAGAAGGCTCAATCATCTTGTCGCCAGTCTCTACGTGTTCTTTTACCGGTGCATGGATGAAGTGAATCTCGGCATCAAACGAACCGTCTTTTGAATGCTTGCTTTCAAGAAGATGCTCAGAACGTCTGTGGAAGTGTATTTTTGCAAGTTTCCATTTTTGAGATCCGAAAAAAACAAAAGAGCTTTCTTTGCTTCCACAATCATCAACTACAAAATTTTTGTGTCCTTCATCTCCATCAAAGTGACCTTGTATGACCTCTTTCCAGTCGAACTGAAGCTTCTTGCTTATGAAAGCTGTTTGCTCTGGATAAATTCGTATTGGAGATTCTTGCTCTCGTACTACTTCAAGAAAAGATTCTACTTTGTCAGATGTTAGTGTCGATGTCATAAATAAGCTCCTGAGCTCTGTTTGCAGATCCTACAAACAGATTAAGAATAGTGCCGCAAGAGACGCCGAATCAAAGATGCAAACGAGCTGACAAAATCAACCAACACATCAAAAGATTCAAGAAAGATTCCGTAGGCTTTAGAAGCCATCCATGCTTTATATCATCAGTTCAAGGTCCAGTAAACTTGATATCTACGAACTTGGAATCTGGCGCATCTCAGTGATAGACCTTTTCAAAACAGATATGGAAGAGGACATGAAAAGCGCAGCTATTACAAACCCGACTATCAAATCCGGCCATTTTGAGAGAGTTGCGGCAGTTAAGCCGGCAGCGACGATAACACCGGCGTTGGCAATCAGATCATTTCTAGAGCAGGTCCAAGTTGAGCTCATGTTCAGATTGTCCGTGCGGTGACGCCACAAAAGATAGAAGCAAACTGTGTTCATGACCAATGCGAGAAAACCAACCCATCCCATGGTTTCAGCTGTGGGAACTGTATGCATAGAGAAACGGATGAATGCATCTATCATGACTCCCAAACCGAAAACGAGCATGATCACCCCCTTAAGCAGTGAGGCACTAGCCTGTTTGCGAGTTGACTTATCTAAGACAACCAAAGTCATTGCGTATACTAGCGAATCTCCGAGCATATCCAAAGAATCAGCCTTCAAGGCAGTCGACTTAGAAAGAATTCCAAAGATTATTTCAACAAGAAACATAGCCGCATTAATTGCCAAAACAGTCCACAAAATCTTTGCATGACTGCTTTTCATTTCTTCTAACTCGCATCCTTTGTCACTACAGCAGTCGTCCATGAAATCACTCCTTTAAAATTTGCAATTTACAAGTCTATGTTTTTGTTGCAACCCTTTGTGAGCCCTGACTCGAACCGGATGGATGCACCGGTCTGAGATCTGCGCCATAGAGTTTAAGCAAAGACGGAATAACAATCAATGTCAAAATGGTCGAGGTAAACATACCTCCCAAAATAACTATTGCCAGAGGCTGTTCGAGTTCCCTGCCTGTGCCGCCCATGACCGCAATCGGTAGAACGCCGAGTGCAGCAGTTAGTGCAGTCATTAAAACCGGACTCAAGCGATCCATTGCACTTTCTTCTATCAAAACGTCCAATGATGCTGGTTTCGCTAGTAGGTCACTGTAATGAGTTACTAGCATGATGCCGTTGCGCGTAGAAATTCCAAATAGAGTAATGAAACCTACAAGCGAACCGACACTCAAAACACCACCAAAGAATAGTGATGCCCAAATTCCTCCGATTAAGGCTAAAGGAAGATTTGCCATAATCAAAATTGCCGCTCGCATGGAGCGAAAAGCCATGGTTAGAAGAAGAAGCATGCCAAACAATGCAGCCACACTGAGCAAAAGAAGCTGCCTGGTTGCCTGTTCTTGGGCTTCGAATTGACCACCGTAAACAACATAGTAGCCAGACGGCAACTTCACTTTTTCGTGTATCAACTTACGGGCATCCTGCACAACAGACCCAAGATCTCGCTCCGACACATTTGCCTGAACAACAACTCTTCTGCTTACGCTTTCTCGGCTAATAGTATTGGGGCTGGTGCTCTCTGTAACCTCTGCAAGTGTGCTAATAGGGACTTTCACACCTGAAGGTGTATCGACCAATGTCTCAGTGATTAGCTGCAGGTTCTCTCGAAACTCCGGCTTGAACCAGACATAAATATCGAAAGACTTCTGTCCTTCGATAACCTGGGCGACAGTCATCCCCCTGAAGGCCGTTTCAATGGAGTCGGACAGATCCTTTACTCGAACTCCATACCTTGCAGCCGCAGCTCTGTTCATTCTTATCGAATACTGAGGCACAGGAATAATCTGCTCAACGTGCACATCGACAGCACCTTTTACAGTTTTAACGATACGTTCAATTTCCAATGCTTTCTCGTGCAGAATGGCTAAGTCGCTGCCGAAAATCTTGATTGCAATAGCAGCATTTACACCTGAAAGTGCGTGCTCCATGCGGTGTTCAAGATAAGAACCAGAGTCAGTGATAAGACCCGGAACATCACTGAATTCATGACGTATGTGGTACAGCAAGTCCTTTTTTTCTGGACTGTCTGGTCGAACTCTAATATCAAATTCGCTGAAGTTTCCCGAGCCAAAATCTTCCCCACCTTCTGCTCGACCGGCACGTTGACTGGCTCCAATAATGTCGTGTTTTTTCTCAAAGTGAGCAATCAGCTCTTTTCCGATATTTGTGGTTGTCGTCAAACTTGTACCGGGCATCGAAGTTGCCACAACCACAAGACTGTTCTCATCAAATTCAGGCAAAAATTCAGTACCCATTACAAGCAGTGGCGTCAGAGAAAAGACAAAGATCGCAACTGCAGCTGAAATCACTGCTTTAGGATGTTCGAGACTAACGCGCAGCATGGGCTGATATCTATCTTTTAACCAGGTGACAAATTTCGTCTCGTGCTCGGGCAAGTTGTTGGTTTTTCTAAGCAGCAAGTAACACATAGCCGGTGTGACAGTCAGTGCCACAAGCAGAGAAGAGAATAAGGAAACGAGATAAGAGACTGCCAGTGGGCTGAAGATTCTTCCTTCTAATCCCCCTAAGGACAAAACAGGCAGGAAGACTAGACCAACGATAAATGTGGCATAAACAACAGACCCTCTCACCTCGCATGATGCTTCATAAACGATTCTGAGAGATGTCTTGGGTGAGCCTGCCGCTTTATTTTCTCTCAACCGGCGGTAAACGTTTTCGACATCTACAATCGCATCGTCGACGACTTCGCCGATGGCGATTGCCAGTCCACCGAGCGTCATCGTATTGATTGTGTAACCTTGAAATTTAAGGACAATAATTGCAGACAGGAGAGACAAAGGAATCGCTGTGAGTGAAATCAAGGCTGCGCGCCAGTTCTGAAGAAAAACAAAGAGAATGACTGCAACAAGCACACCGCCAAGCAAAACAGCTTCGCTGACATTTTTTACGGCAATTTCAATGAAGTCTGCCTGTCTAAACGTAGTTACTACCTTCACATCGGCAGGGAAGCCCTCTTTGAGCTCCTCAAGCGCCTTTTCAATCAAACGCGTTGTCTCAAGAGTATTTGCCCACGGCTGCTTCATGACCGTAAGGACCACTCCCGGATGACCGTCGACAATGGCGTCTCCTATTTTGAATGCCGCTCCAACTTTTACGTCTGCTACATGCTTAAGCAAAACCGGTATGCCATTACGGCTAGTCACAACGGTTTCCGCAATTTCCTCGGGCGACTTGACGCGTCCCAGACCTCTAATCAACTTTTCAGTGTCTTTTGTGCGAAGCATGCCACCGGCTGCGTTCGTGCTGCTTCGACCGGCAGCTTCCAATACCTCATCCAGAGTGATGTTGTATTCCTTTAGCTTTTTTGGATCGACTAGAACTTGAAATTGCTTCTCATCGCCGCCGATCACAACGACATTAGAGACGCCTGTAATCGCCATCAAACGCAGGCGAATCGTCCAATCTACAAGGGTGCGTACCTCCATGGCTGTAGTTTTGCCAGTGGAGTACAGTCCCAATTTCAAAATGTCGCCGGCTGCTGATGTGATGGGAGCTAACGTAGGTTCTTGTACGCCAGCGGCAAGGCGAGACCTGGCGCTCTGTAGTTTTTCAGATACTAATTGTCGGGCAGTGAATATATTCGTTCCGTCTTGAAAAATGACGGTAATCACTGAAAGACCGATCGTTGAAATTGACCGCACAACCTTCACATTGGCAGTTCCATTCAACCCTGCTTCAAGCGGGATGGTTACTAGGCTTTCGACCTCTTCCGGAGCAAAGCCCGGTGCCTCAGTCAGTACGACAACCTGTATTGGAGCAAAATCAGGAAAGACATCCACAGGCATCGAAAACACTGAAATGCTACCGACGATAAACCATATCAGTGCAAGAATATTGACGATGCCGCGATTGTTAATCGACCATTTAATTACGCGATTAAGCATCTTTGGCATCTCCCTTGCGGCTTCGCCGAATGAAGAAAGCAAAGATGGCAACAGCTATTAGAGAACTGGCGGCTCCTGCAAAAAATATCATCAGCGACGCGGCCGAATTGCCTGATTCTTTTCCGTGACCTTCTTGATGTTCGGGATGGTCTTCGTGATGCTCCTCATGAGCGGACTCTTCGCCCTCTTCTTTGTGCGAATGTCCACTTCCCGGCTTAAGTACAGATTGCGCCTGTAATTGCGCAGCACCCGATACAACTATTGTTTCATCAACCTCCAGTCCCTCTTTAATTTCCACGCCTTGAGACGTTTTCAGCCCGGTAGTAACGAAAACCGGCTGAAAATGGTCTTCGTGCTTTTCATACACGAATGGGCGCTCTTTGAAATAGACGATTGCTGTCTCGGGAATTACCAGTGCTTGTGATGTACCTTGCCCGACGACTACTTGAGCAGTCACAAACATTCCAGGTCTGAGTATGCCATTTGGATTATCAGCGATAACTCTGATGCTGAGTGTTTTAGTCGCATCGTCGACAACCGAACCAACGGATGAAATTTCTCCTCTAAGTTCCTGCTTCGAAGGCGTCTCTATCCATACTTGTTGACCTTGTTTGACTCTGGGAATTTGCTCCTGAAAGACATCGATCATTATCCAAATCGGGCTCAAATTGACAATGGAAAACACACTGTCTTCCGGACTGACGCGCTGCCCTAAAGTGATATTGCGCAGAGTAATAACGCCACCGACGGGAGCTATCACAGGTAAGTCTGCAGTGACCATGCCGGTTTTGATAGCAGTATCAACGGCTGCGCCGGTCATTCCCATTATGACTAGCTGACCTTTTGCATTCGCCGTTGTGACCGCGAGCTGTTTCTCTAGGAGCTTCACTTCTTGCTCAAGTCTTTGCTGCAAAGTAAGAAGCTTTACTTGCGCTGATTCATGTGCATTTTTTGCCTCATGATAATTTTTTGCAGCAGATATCCCTTCCTTCAACATCCCTTGTTCTCTGTCAAAGGTGACCTTTGTGTTTGAACTCTTGCAATGTCGGAGTTTATTCGTGTTCTGTCATTGAGCAACTGGGTCAAAGTAGTTGCAACTTCGATACTGTGCACAAGCGCCAGTACTTTACCTTTACTGACGTTGTCACCCTGCTTCGCGTATACAGCTTTGACCACTCCTGTGACAGTGGGATTGACATCAAAGGCTCGAGTTTCATCAGCCTTAACTTTTCCCGTTGTTTCAAGAATATCTTTTAGGGTGGTTGATCGAACTTTTGCAAGTTGAATGTCTATGGCACGAAGTCCTTGCTCGTTAACCTCAATTTCTTCCGGTCCGGAAGACTCTCCGGCATTGAACGCTTCGTTGTCTCCACTGTGCGCGAATGACAGTTGGACAGGATATACAAAACAGACTGCAAGAAAAATCAGCATTGCCAGTGCAGAAAAATGCCACTTGTACGCAGCTTTTTCGAAAGACTGACTCGATCTATTCATTTTTAGACACCAAAAAAGGGACGCACGAATACAGTCGCTACCGGCGACTTCGAGTTCGCTTTTTTGGCTAGATTAGTATACTGCGATAGACGATATAGACAGGTAAGTCAACAAGGTCAGGTTGGCGCGGAGGCGGCCTTATCATCTGAGCGCTGGAGAGGTGCTCCACCTTTCCAAACCTAAAAGTCTCGGATGTGCAAAGCACATTATGCATCCGTTCATGATTTTCAGATGCTTCATTGATTCGGATACTGCTGACGGAAAGTTCAGAAGTAGGGCATTCAGAGCAGCAGTTATCAACCGTACTGACAACGACCTTTGCGATGGAAGCGTCACAACATTCGGCGATCGCAATGCTTACGGCGCCGGTGAACTGATTGGCAACACCGTTGCAATAGTCCGACTCTTCGCATAGACAAAACGATTGGCCTGTTCCGTAGAAGAACAGGAATAAACATGCTGAAAGTGTTGCCCAGAGTTTTAAGGTCGCCATACGAGTCGCTCAGTCCTGTCTTCTATCATAGCGGATAAGGTTGACTAGACCGAGATGCTCAACTCCTGACAGATGCCAGAACCTCCTTTGCAACCCATCTTACCCCTGAAACACGAGCCCTGGCTGTTTTCGCCTTGACACAACAAAACGAAAGACTGTGCCTATTTTAGCGAAGCAGTCTCAGGCGTAGCGAGTACTCGAGTTTCTGCCTGTGTACTTAAAGTGCACAAGGTCATTAGATATTGGACCATTGCCATCGCCATGGACAAAGCCATACTTTTGCAAGTAAGGTTTTGCTTGCTGATAATTGGCTATATCAAGCGCGTTTCCGCTCTCGTGATTAGAGCGGCCAGGCAGCGCCACTGTTCTTGAAATTCCCTTGGTGCCTCTGTTTGCATACAAATATTTTTGCTCTTCTAAAGTTCTTCCGGCTGAGTTAACGCGGATAGTGATACCATCGGCGGCGGCATCCTTTTGAGCAGCAATAAAGGCTTGTCCGGCTGCTCCTGACAGCCACTTGCCGTTGCCTATACTGACTTTGCCATCTTGGGTCCACTGAAGCTTGTCATTGCCGTCCTCAGATTGCTGCCTGGCTGTAGCAATGTCATAAAGTCTCTGACCTGCATCAGTTAACTGCTTACCGGTTGGAGAACTCAGATCTTCTTGAGTCAATTCAGAAGCCGATTTGCCGGACATCATGCCGGCGGCTATTGCCCCAGGATTGTCACCCAGACGGTCTTTGAACTGAGCGACCATATCGGTAGCCATCGTTTCTTGCATCTCTTTCGGCAATATCTTCATGTCATCTTTGCTTGGAGCTTCGCCATTAGCCATTTTTTGAGCCATGGCTTGCAATTTTTTCAGCGAGTCTACATTGAAGCCTTTCGGCAGTTTGCCTTGCTTGATGAGCTCCTCAATTTTTGCTGGATCCGGCGGATCACCTAGGTCTAGGCCGGACATCCAGTTATGTATTTGTCTGCCGCTAAAGCCGTAGCGACCGACTCTGTGATCGCCTTCTGGCGACTTGCGAATTGTCGAATATGGTTCTGATTTATCGGGGTTGAATAAGCCAGCAGCCGCTTCTTTTACTGCCGCCTGCTGGTCAGACTCATTTGCTTGCCTCGGAACATCTCTATTTGGGAAATAATCTCTCGTATTGCCCATCGGCATCTCGCCGCCATTATTGCCCTTGAATCTATTCATATTGCCGACACTTTGCTGCGTTTCCGGGCTCATTTGAGAAGATTGCGGCTGGCGTACGCCTGCATTCTGACGAGCCTCCGGAGATACTACGGCGTCACTGTCCGAAAGCTCAACCCCGTTTTTAGCCAGCTCAGGATTTTGACTCTTTAAGCGCTCAGACAAGTAGGAGACTAATTTTTCAGCGGCCGCTTGTTGAGCCTCTGTCGGATATAACTGTCCTTCATTTCTTTCCAGCTGTATTTTTATATCCTTGGCTTTTAGAGCTTCAGGATCGCCGAACATCTCAATGTCGCCATTTTTCTTAATCACGAAATGGGGCTTGTCTGGTGGCTGCTTGGTGACATCCTCCATGCCCACTGATATTTTCGGTTCTGTCTTATCATTCAAGTCAGGAATTTCAAGTACGCTTTCTTGCCTTGTTGCCGTTTTGTCTTTAAATTTGCCCGCTCTTGCAAGTTCTGCCGGACTGGCTTTTGGGTCGTACGTATCTGATGCCTGCAAGGCTGCCGCAGACACACTGCCATCACCTGCGGTGACAGCATCACTTCGTCCTGCCGGCGGACTGGATAGATCTCGAGCCGCAAAATTACTTAGAACTGCCCGTGTCCTTTCCGAGCTTTGCCTAATCCCCGACGGCTCGGCGCCGTCACTAGATGAGTTTATTTCCTGATTTCTGGTCATATGTGTCAGAGCCTGAAAGTCTAAAAAGTGAAATGGAGAACGTCATTTCGTTCTTGGGGTGACCCGCAGTTCATCTACTTCGAGGGGAAGTTTAGTAAGCACCTGGCGTCAAGGATTCATCGTAGGGCCGGCTCACTGCACTAGCAATCGGCGTTTCGTAATAACCACATGGATGAAAGGCAGTCTTAATGCACATAAGTAAAAAAGGCTCTGCATATGATGAAAGCTGGATAAGCATGCTAAGTGACGGAAACTTTTCTAAGCAACCACTGTCATTGCTAAGTGAAAGCTTTCATTAAGCTGATACAATTGACTCAGGCTGCAAAGCCGCCTACCATCAAGGTTTCAGACGAGGCAAAGCAAAAACGAAAACGGTTTTCGATTGCCTTTTTACACGAATGTCAAAATATACCTGCAGAAAATGTTAGTCAGAGTTATTACACTCCTATTTCTTCTTGCGTTCAATTGTTCGTATCTGAGCTGGATGGCTTGCGCCTGCACCTCACAAAGTGAGAGCTGTGCGGCATCTGCAGTAGACGCCCAGGACACATGCACGGATTGTGGTCACGCTAAAAGCTGCTGTGCAGAAAAGCAAGATTTAGATTTCTCGGGAAGTTTCGGCGAAGAGATAGCCATCATTGACCTGCCGGTTGTAGAAGCTCCTCACGCGGTAAGAGAGGCGGCACGGCTGACGAAACGAGATATCTCATATGGATATCTGAACAAGGCTCCTCCACAAGATCTAATTTCTTTGCATCAAAAGTTACTGGTTTAAGGCACAAAAGCAAATTGCAAGCGCCATAGCTAATGCTATTGCGTTTTTTTTGTTGCCTATTTAGGAGCCAGTATTATGCCTACGCAAGAAGAAATCTCGGTCCCACATAAATCAATTGATTCAGCCGATCAGCGTAAAGGTTGGGTGGTGGCAGCTATCTTCATGGGTGTCGGGCTGGCGTTGAGCGGCATTTTGTGGTTCAGCATCGGCAACAAGGCCGAATTGGCAAACAAGGAAACTACGGAAAAAGAAGTTGAGGCAAATCGCTCTTCTGTAGAAATGAAAAAAGAGGAAGGAGTTATCGAGGTTGTCACCATAACCACAGAAAAACCTTCCTCGAAATTCACTGTAGCAGGCTCAGTGGAGCCAAATCAACAGCAAATGCAACAGATAAGCGCGCTTGCCAATGGTCGAGTGGAATCTGTAAACGTAGCTCTTGGGGACAGCGTCAAGCCGGGAATGATTCTCGTTTCAATCGACAGCCCACAAGTAGCTGAGATGCACGGTAAATTGCATGAAGCCGAAACAAAGCTTCGCCTTGCCAGAGTTACGTTGAACAGGGTCATGCAAGCAGCCAATCGAGTCAATATTTTAAAAGCTAAAGCAGCTCTCGATGAAGCAATAGCAACGCAAAAGAGAACAAAGCAATTGGTGTCGGAAGGCTTAGTTGCAAAAAAAGACCTGGTGTCTGCAGAATCTGAGTTTGTAAAAGCCACCGCTGAATACAACTTTCAAAAGGATATTACTCTCAATAGAGAAGTTTCAGAAGCTAAAGCCGATTTAAGCACTGCTCAGACAGAAGCAGAACACATAAAGGACGCACTCAAAGCAATTGATGCTCAGCTGTCATCTAAAGCAGAAGAAAAGGAGCATGATATTTCAACGCTTCAATTGCGCTCTCCTATCTATGGCACTGTTATAGAGCGCCTGGTGAACCCTGGAGCAGGAGTTGAGGCTGGTAAGCCTCTTTTAACCGTAGCCAATACTTCGACTCTCTGGGTGATTGCCAGCGTACCGGAGCGTGAGATGTCCGGCGTGCATATAGGCTCAAAAGCAAAGGTTGTTCTGCAAGAGAAGACTATTGCTGGAACCGTCAGCTTTATCGACCCTCGCTTAAACGAAGACACGCGTACATCAAGAGTACGGATCATCATCGACAACCCTAACAATCGCATTCAGACCGGTGCATTTGCACAAATTGAATTCAGCAAATCAGTAAAGTTAAACGACGCTATTTACGTTCCCAGCACAGCTGTTCAAACAGTTGAAGGCAAACAGGTCGTCTTTGTTCAGGATGCAGAAGGAAAATTTTCAGTTAGACCAGTAAAGACAGGGCAGGACGTTGAAGGACAAACACCTGTAACAAGCGGCATATCTGCTGGCGAAAAGGTTGCAGCCAATGGATCATTTGTTCTTAAATCCAAGCTCTTAAAAGATCAGCTCGGAGGAGAAGACTGATGATCGAGGCATTGATCAGCTTCTCAGTCAGGCAAAGACTTCTTGTGGTTATGGTGGTGATAGGACTTGTCGCCGCTGGAATTTTCAACTTACAGAATTTACCCATTGATGCTGTCCCAGATATCACAAACGTTCAGGTGCAGGTCTTAACTTCCGCGCCTTCGCTCGCGCCTCTGGAAGTAGAAAGACAAATTACGTTTCCTATTGAAATTGCAATGAGCGGGTTGCCTTCAGTCACTCAGGTTCGCTCGTCTTCTAAATTCGGACTGTCGGCTGTAACCATCGTGTTCGACGACAGCGTCGACACATATTTTGCAAGACAACTTGTATTGGAAAGGCTCACACAAGTCAGACAGCAAATCCCTGAGTCGCTGGGCTCTCCGCAGATGGGTCCGATTTCAACAGGTCTTGGAGAAATCTATCAGTATGAACTCAAACCAAGTGCAGAAGTAAAAAACGACCCGCAGTATTTGCGAACTATTCAAGACTGGATAGTAAGACGACAACTAATGGGAGTTCCCGGAGTAGCTGAAGTAAACAGCTACGGGGGTCAAAAGAAGCAGTATCAAGTTAGAGTCGACCCGCCAAAACTTGTCTCCTACGGGCTGTCCCTGCGCGACGTCGTCCAGGCAGTCATGGCAAATAATGAAAACGTGGGCGGTGCATATTTAGAACACACAGGCGAGCAATTCATTTTAAGAGGAATAGGTTTAGCGCAGACAACAAGCCAGATTGCCAACATCGTAGTTAAGTCTGGCAAAGACGGAGTGCCGATTTTCGTTAGAGATATTGCAGAAGTCGTAACGGGAGCCGAAGTAAGACAGGGTGCTGTTCTAGCTGATGGCAAAGGCGAGATTGTCGCCGGCATCGTGATGATGCTCAAAGGAGAAAATTCCCGGGTTGTTGTCGAGCGAGCCAAAGAAAAGGTCAAACAAATTCAAAAGACTTTGCCAAAAGGTGTGGCACTGGTGCCTTTCTATGACCGCTCCGAGCTCGTCGATAGAACCATTCACACAGTCGAGTCAAATCTTGTTGAAGGTGCACTCCTAGTTATTCTCGTGCTTCTTCTTGTTCTGGGAAATTGGAGAGGTGCATTACTTGTAGCTAGCGTCATTCCTCTATCAATGCTCTTTGCCGCCATATGCATGAATATGTTCAAAGTGTCGGGCAACTTGATGAGCCTGGGTGCACTGGATTTTGGACTGATTGTAGACGGTGCGGTCGTTATGGTCGAAAACACTGTCAGGCGCCTGGGTATAGACAACGAGAAAGGACGCAAGCCGGGCAGCAAGACCACCATTCTGAATGCTTGTTTGGAAGTCGGGCGCCCTGTTGTATTTGCTGTAATAATCATCGCCATTGTCTACTTGCCGATTTTTAGCCTGTCAGGCATTGAAGGCAAAATGTTCAAGCCGATGTCCATGACTATTGTGTTTGCATTAGCTGGATCGCTGATTCTTTCTTTGACGTATGTACCGGCGATGCTCACTCTTATCATGCGCGGACCGGTAAGCGAAAAGGAAAGTTTTCTTGTTCATTGGATTAAGGGCTATTACCAAAAGGCGCTGCATTTTGCGTCTCTATATCACAATCAAACATTTGCAGTAGCGCTCAGCCTGATTGTGATGAGCGGTATCACGCTTTCAATGCTGGGGGCGGAATTCATTCCTAGACTAGATGAAGGTGCGCTAGCCGTGCAGATACAGCAACTTCCCAGTGTGTCGCTTAGCCAATCGATTGCAACGACAACACAAGCAGAAAAGGTCCTGACTTCATTTCCAGAGGTGACAAAAGTAGTCTCCAAAATCGGTCGGGCAGAGGTCGCGACCGATCCAATGGGAGTCGATACCAGCGATCTTTATGTAGGACTGAAGCCACCAAAAGAATGGTCGACGGCAAAAAATAGGGAAGAGCTAGTCGACAAAATAGCCAAGGCGCTGGAGGAAAAGGTACCGCAGGCAGTCTTCAGCTTCTCTCAGCCAGTTGAACTCAGAACTGCCGAATTAATTGCCGGCGTTCGTTCGGATATTGCGGTCAAAATCTTTGGAGACGACTTAGACAAGCTCAGAGAAACAGCGGAAAAAATAAGCAAGGTCGTTGGCACAGTCCCTGGAGCTGCCGACGTAAAAGTCGAGCAGACAGCCGGTCTGCCGCAGTTAATAGTTGAGGCCGATAGGGACGCAATTGCTAGATATGGAATTAACGTCGAGGACGTCAATACGCTCGTCCAATCAATAACGGCAGGACAGCCAGCTGGAATTGTTTACGAAGGAGAGAGACGTTTCGAGATAGTCGTGCGACTAAATGAACAATCAGGACGAGACCTAGAATCGATAAGAAAGCTTCTTGTAGCCGGTCCGGCCCTAACTCCTAAAGGTGGGGGCGCAATGATTCCGCTTACAAGTCTTGCAAAAATTAGAGTAGAGGAAGGACCAGCTCAAATATCCCGAGAAGACAGGCGCCGACGCATAGTCGTTGAATTAAACGTGCGAGGTCGTGATATAGGCAGTTTTGTCAAAGACGCCGAAAAGAGAATCGACAAAGAAGTGAAATTACCGGAAGGTTATTACATTACCTGGGGCGGTCAATTTGAGAATCTGCAGCGAGCATCGACAATGCTTGCAATTGTGGTGCCTATAGCACTGCTTCTGATTTTCATTCTTCTATTCATGTCTTTCGGCTCCATTAGCCAAGCATTGCTTATCTACACCGGCATTCCTTTTGCGGTAGTCGGTGGAATATTCGCTCTGGCAATTAGAGGCATGCCATTTTCAATTTCAGCTGGAGTCGGATTTATTGCGTTATCCGGCGTAGCTGTTCTAAACGGAGTTGTGATGGTGAGCTATATCAACACACTGAGGCAAAAGATGGACTCTGAGGCGGCAGTCATAAAAGGAGCGCTGACCAGATTGCGTCCGGTTTTGATGACAGCTCTTGTTGCTAGTTTAGGATTTTTCCCAATGGCATTTTCCAGCTCTGCAGGGGCTGAAGTGCAGAGGCCGCTGGCTACTGTGGTTATCGGAGGTTTAATTACCTCGAGCCTTTTGACTCTTCTTCTTCTGCCCAATCTCTATCTTGTATTTGAGCAACTAGGCAGACGATCAGAAAAACATGGACGAGCAAAACGTCTGGAAGAAAAACCTTCGAGCGAACCAATTATCAAATGAGGTGTGGGATTGAATCGCATAGCTAAATTAAGACTTCCATTATTGTGGATTACGCTCTTTGCTGTCTTCTTTTATGGCTGCACGCAGGTGAAGAAATCAGATGAGAGGTTTCGCAACGTCGATTTACAAGTCGTGCACAAGCCATATGTCATGACTATGTACCCTCGCTTTGCGACAAAAGGAAAGTCATTCATTCATCTCGATATAAGAAAAGGCGACAAGATTGAAGACGATGCCCACATCAGAGCACGACTCGTTGCCCGCGATGGAGATAGTGCGGAAGTCGAATTCAAGCAAGATCCCAACATACGAACATACTTTGCGTCCTTGAATCTCAAACATGACGAAGACTACGTTGTAGAAACAGATATTCGGCTAAAGGATAAAACGGTATTGCGACCTATTTTTTCTTTTCACTGCGGAGATCCTGTTCCACATGTTGAAAACGATACAGAACATGCAGGTGCAAAAGAGTAGATGGAAGGCAAAACAATGTATCTAACATGCAGAGTCAAAAGACTTATGGCGGTGAGCCTGGCTGCCTATGTCGTTTCGTGCCCGAGCGCTCACACCGCATCGGCAACACCCAGCATTTTAAATATTCCAAAAGCGGATAGCCCATCATCTGTTCAAGACCTGACTACATTGACTGGCGCATTTGACGAATCTCTTTTAAATAGCCCCAGAGCTGCCCATTTGAGAGCACAGCTTGGCATTTCAAAAGCAGCTTTTGCACAGGCTTTAACGCTTCCAAATCCGTCATTTTTCTTTCTTGAAGACACCGCTCAAAGAGCAAGACAAATCGGTGCATCTGTGCCTATCGAAGGACCGTGGAAAATAGCTTTCCGACTGCTTCTTGCAAAACAGCAAGTAAGACTTGCAGACCTTGAGATTCAAAACAATCTCTGGCAATTGCGTGCAACAGTAAGGAGAGCCTATCTCGATGTAGTAATGGCTAAAGAAACTGTAGAAACGCTAGACACTCTCATGACTCTTTCAAAAGAGCTGGAAAAAACCGCAAGAAAACGCTTTGAGGCGGATGATGTGGCAGCATACGATGTTGAAAGAGCAAGCCTTGCCGGCATGCAAGCAGAAGCGGATTACCGGCAAAGTCTAAAGAGACTAGAGCAAAGCCGTCAGCGACTTACCGTAATTATGGGCAAAGACTACAGAAAACCAGTTGATGTTAATCATTTGCCTACGTTTCAACTGAGAGCAGCAAATGATGAGATGCTGCCTGACTTTTCAAAAGAGTTACCGAGTCTAGATTCACTGGTAGCAGACGGTTTAAAAAACAGAATTGATTTGAAAGCCGTTGAGCAACGCATGGTCGTAAACACCGCAAGCATGCGCAATACAGTAGGAAATATCATTCCCAACACGCAGCTCAATATCGGCAGTTCGTACTCAGGCAATCCACCTGAAGGTCCACCAACAAAAGGTATGTTTGTTGGTGTGACGCAAGAGGTACCAGTGTTCAACTTTCAACAAGGGGATATTGCCAGGCTTAAAGCAACATATATTCAGTTCAAGCGAGAAGCGGCATCGATGAAAAACGTAATTTCAGAAGAGGTTATCGCCGCTTATCAGCAGCTGTCAGCAGCAAGAGAGAGATTGCAGCTTTTTCAAGAAAAAATTCTTCCCACATCAGAGAGAGTGGCAAACATGGCAAAGCGTGGCTATGAATTCGGACAAAACGACATCACATCCACAATCGCAGCTCAGCAAGCCAACGTGCAAACACGGGTGAATTACCTGGACGCAGTCAGAACATATCAGCAATCACTTACAGATTTGGAGCAAGCGATTGGACACCCGCTTTAATTAAGCCTGAATTTGCCTTGATATGCGCCTGTTCATAAAGTGAGCGAGCACCAAGAGCAAATTTCCCATAGAAATTACGGGCACTTCCAGTGACTCACTGACACCAAAGGCATGATGGAAAGTGGCCGTCATAACAAAGCACAGTCCAAGAAACATCAGGCTCAGTACACTAGTTTGTCTATGCTTCTTGTAGCCAAGAAAAATAGAGATTGAAAACAGAGCCACCCATGCGAAAAGCAAAATGTGGGTGTAATCGTTTTCCAAATTCAAAAGCCCGAGTGCAGGCAAGGCAGCAATAGCAAATGGCAAAACCAGGCAGTGAACAAGGCAAATCAGGCCGGCAAACATCCCAAAAACATCCCAAATACCGGCAGGCTTGTGGCTGCACGAAGGAGATAGGCAATTGCTGGAGGTTGTAAACATACAACCATCATACTGAAAACCGTTTCCATTTTCAATAGAGATTAAGGCACTTGTATCTGTCCTAAATGTGCGTGTCGTTGCACTCTACAGGCTCAATTTGCACAGTAGAGTGGCCAATCTTGTGTTCTTTTAAGACAGCCTGAACACGAGAAAGCACTTCGTCATAAGTAGACTCGCCCAGGACCACATGCATGCTTGCCGCATTTATGCCGGTAGTGAGGCTCCAGACGTGTAGGTCGTGCACGCTTCTGACGCCGGGTACTGCGTTCACAGCTTCTCGAAGGATTGCCAGGTTGATATCAGAAGGCGTTCCTTCGAGCAAAATTCCGACTGCTTCCAGAAGTAAATTCCAGGTGCGAGGCAAAATAAAGAGACCGATTCCGGCAGAAATAATGGGATCGGCGTAGTACCAACCTGTAGTCATCATTATCAAAGCAGCAATGATTACACCGATTGATGTGATCATGTCCGACAAGACTTCAAAATAAGCGCCCTTCATGTTGAGGCTCTCTTTTGAACCGGCTTTCAACATAAACATGCCTGCAATATTTACGACGAGGCCGATGCCAGCCACTATGAGCATGCCGGTAGTCTGAACCTGAGGCGGATGCAGAAATCTCTGGTATGCCTCATAAAGAACATAGCCGGAAATTCCAAGCAAGATGATGCAATTGGCAACAGCAGCCAGAATTTCAACACGGTAATAACCATAAGTTTTTGACGCATTGGCAGGCTTTTCAGCAAACCATATTGCAAAAATCGCCAACCCTAAACCAGCGACATCGGTAAGCATATGTCCTGCATCGGCAAGCAGAGCCAAGCTTCCTGTCATGATGCCACCGATGACTTCAGCAATTAAATAAGTGAGTGTAAAAGCAAAAACGATGCTTAAGGACTTTTTGTTTTTAGACGATCGCTCTTGACCGTGATCGTGTGCGTGGGCCACTTAAAATTTCCTCTGATTGCGAGCCGACCGAATGACGGCTATGAGTCGCATTTTCTTTCATTTCATCACCCTTTCATTGTCTCTTATTTGCGCAGCAAAAGCGCGTTTTCGTTGTGATTTAGAGCTAAGAAACTACAATCAAAAATCTCCACTATTCTTGGAATTTTTACATTCGTGCAAACAACGCAATCAAAAATTCGCCAATCTTTTTTGACATTCGTGTTCACAAAAGCAAAACTACGAAATTACGACTTCAAGAGACTCTTCTACCGATTGCTTGATGGTTGCGCAAATCGCCTCAAGAGGCAGGTCATTTGGTAGCGGATCAAAGGGCCTTTCCACTTCTTCAGCAAGCAATTCAATACCGAAAATAAAGTACGAGGAAATAAGCATCATCGGAATGCTCCAGAAGTGAAAAGATGGAACCAAAAACCATGGCAAACATGCAACATTCAAAAGCAGCCCGAGCCAGAGAAGAAGCTTGTACGACCCGGCAATAGGCGACTTCAGTATTCGCTCTGTAGAGCCACAAATATCCATGAGAGTTTTTGCATGCAGGTCAAGCTGTAGCTGCTCCCACTGATCGATTACTCCGTCTTTTCTCCATGTTTTGAGCTTCTTGTAGACCTCTTGGGCTATCGCCGAGGGAATATGTTGCTCATTATCAGGGATGGAAAGTGCAGACAATAAACCAGGATCTCGCTGGCAGCGCAGGTGTTCCTTAAGCGCAAAAGCGAAGCCGGAAATCAGTTTAGCAAATTCCAGACGTTGCGAATCATTCAAAGAATCAGCATAGCAGCGTGTTTTAATGGCTAGATTGCGGCTCTCATTTACCAACTGTCCCCAAAGCTTTCTAGCTTCCCACCAGCGCTCATACGCGCTGGAATTTCGAAAAATGAGAAGAAGCCCAATTACTGCACTAAGAAGCATCGCTCCATTCAGTTCAACGAACTTTGTGCCTTTGATATCGTGATTATCAATCAAACAAACAATCGCAGTGTATGTCACGACTGCAAAATTGATCTTCCAGAGCAAAAATCTACCTGGATTGAAATGGTCAATGAAGTGACCTAAGCGTTGCAACCAGCGAGGCGCGTCGCTTGTACCAATAATTTCGCCTGCCATCTGTCCTTCCTGAATACCGTTAACCAATGGCTATTGACCACCGCTCTAGACTTTGAATCATCGCATGCTCGCCACCAAAGCATTCATCAAGAGGTTTTTCTGGACAGACTATAAATCAAGTTTTCATCGAGTCTAATCGAACCGTTGCGCTGAAGTTGAATAAGTCCTTTGCCGACATTTTCATCTTCAAGACAGATATGCAGGCTGCCGGTTTCCAGATGGGGAAACTCGCAACTCTCATCAAAAACCAGTGCCACAGAGCCGCTCTTTTCTATGATAGACATAACATTGTCGAGACTGTCCTGGCATTCCATACAATTGCACTGTTTTTCTGCATTTGACTGAAGACGAACCAAGTAAGCCATGAGAACACCTTTGTTTGTCAAAAAGTATGTAAGTCTTCTTTCCTTTACTTTGACTTCGTGAACAAGCAAGTTTTTCTTCATTACCTTCAATGCTTCAATGAGCGTTTCTATCTCGCAGCAAAGCACACGGTTGCGGTTTGCTAGCTCCAAATGATCATCATTTTTTAGTAAGCGTATCGGTCCGAACTTGTGAAGTTCATAGAGCAGATATGTAATTGCATCTTGAATTGATGTCAGATATTCGTTTGAGCATTCGTGCATAGGAAACCTCGTTGACAGAAGGAGAATGAGCTGCTGCCGAGAAGCTC
The DNA here is from genome assembly GCA_012965515.1 of Candidatus Melainabacteria bacterium. Taxonomy (GTDB): domain Bacteria; phylum Cyanobacteriota; class Vampirovibrionia; order Obscuribacterales; family Obscuribacteraceae; genus QKMZ01. The sequence continues at coordinate 26,195 of DTSE01000167.1, forward strand.
TTCCTTATTCTCTAGATAGAGAAAAGAAGGTCAGCTTCTCAGCGCAACTTGTTTCCCCTTACAAAATCTATTATTGAAAATGAATATCGTTTTTTGTGCGAACCTACCAAGAACAGCATCATAACTGAGCTTCAGCGATTGTCAACCAACTCACGTCATACTTTTCTGCAAGAACAACTTAAGACAATAGGTCCGAAACATTGACAAACAGGCAGTTAGCACAACGCACTCGCAAATTTGATGCCAGATCGATTTTTACTTTCGTGCAAATAATCTTCTGAATCGAAGAAAAAAATGGACTTTCATCCTTTAAATAGGTAGTTACAGTTGACTGCCTGAGCCAATTGTTACGGCACTGACAATCGTTTTCAAAATCAACACAGCCTTGCAAAAAAAAATAGCCGGGCTAGAGCTTACGGAAAGACTTATCTGCATTGAATGCAAAAACTATTTGAACATTTGTGCATGGCCACTTTCACCACACTTTCACGAAAAGTGAAATAGATTCACTCTCAAAGCTAGCAGGGGCAATGGAAATGGGCATCAACAACTTACACATTTGTTCAATACATAGGCACCACAAATGGTGTCAAGCGATTGTCATAGGAATGAAAGATAGTAAGTGAAATTTCGTGACTTCCCATTTACTTCCAACCCAGTTGCAAATATTTTGATGTCAGAACTTACCAAATCAATCAGCTAATCAAATACGCCTTGCGGGAGCATGGCTCAACTGCGTGCACTACGCCTTAAGCACGCGCTCTAAAACATCAGAATTCTAAAACCAAAAGGAAATATTCATGCAAGAAAACCCAAATCAAAATTTCGACACTCGTCTGGATTCAGGTTCGAATGACAACCCGGAAGGTTCCGGATTCACGCAGCAAGCTGCAACTTTGCTAGCCAGTAGAGAAGGTGCAGAGGAGCAAGCAAGCCAGCAAGCTGCCGAATTGCTTCAAAACGGATTGAAAGATGTAAGCGGTCCGAACGAATTGACAGGTATTCTTCAATTGATGACAGCGGCGCAACTAAAGCCGGAGATTGTTCAAAGCCAAGAATTCTTTTCGTACTTGAAGTCAATTGTTGGAGATGTTCCAAGCCCGCATTCAGAGAGTGCTCATTTCAACCAGGCAGGGCAAGGAGACATTGCACAGACGGAGCAAGTCAGTTCGCCGGAAAATGCATCTCAAGCTGCGGAAGCAGAAGAGCCCACCGCTACACAAAAGGAATCTCAACCAGGTGATATCAACAATCAAGCGATGCAAATGATCCAGAATGGATTAGTAGCGATCGCATCAGGAGATAAGTTGACGGGCATTGTATCGCTCATGCAAGCGGCACAAGCAAACCCTTCCATTATTAGTGATGTGCGCTTCCAGAAGGCGCTGGCAGATGCTCTGAGCTACAGCAACAGCAATAAACGAGTGCAGTCGACCGATGCATCATTCGCTTCAAGACAGAGCACCCAACCCGGCGTCGTATTGCCGGAGGCTAGCGTATCAGCTCTGAGTTGAAACACTTTTCTACTACAAATGCGAAAAGGCCGATCTGGTAAATCGGCCTTTCTTTTTCCCTCAGGATGAAGTCTATCTATGAAAGCGATAGTCGCGCTGTCGCTCATTGCTTCTGTCAATCTGGCGACCGATTACATTGCCGCCCAGAGCGCCAATCAGCGCGCCTGTTACACCGTTATGCCTGGCATTGCGTTCCCCTATAACACCGCCTGCGACACCGCCGACGATAGTGCCTATGACTTCAGCATTGTTGTTGCCTCTATGACCTGAAGAGTATCTGTCGTAGTCAGGATATCGATTCTGTGGATAGGATCTATAAATGTCTCGACCTGGAAGATTGTGATTATCATTGCCCCAGCCGCCATTTCGAGGGTAAGGCAGCGGAGGGAAATTGATGTCTACATCAATTCTTCCTCGTCCTCCATTAGGCGGATGATTGTCACGCATTCCGCCATTTGGATAGTTCCACCCACCTTGTCCGTAGCGTCCTTGGTCAATTTGTCCTACGCGTCTTTCGCGTCCGGGATAACCAACATATACCTGACCATTTTCGGTTATGGTCAGGTCATCGCCCATACCATTTCGCTCTGAACGATTGATCTGTTGTGCAAGTTGCCTGAATGCATACCTATCTGTTCGGTAGATATCCTGCAGAACATTGGCAACTTCTCTGCCATTGCCAAAATCTAGCTCTCGAGCCATTTCTCGCGCAGGGTTCGTTTGTCCCCTGTAAAAATCATCTCTCGTCACAAGTCGAACCTCACGCATAAAGGGAGATTCAATAAAACGAGAGTACTGTGACAACCACGTGACACAATGAAGACAGCCTCCCTGTGCGACGCAGCGCTGGAACGTTCAAAGATTTTTTACTTTGATGCAGATTCAAAATGCGCTTGATGTCTAAATCTGCACAAAAGACAAAATTATTGCAACAACTGTGCGGAGTTTAATCGTCCATGACGATACTTTGACCGCCGACAAAACCAATTTCTCTCAACGCCTTCATCAGACGATCTCTTTGCACAAGTGAGAGCTTTGCCGCCTGCATCTGGGCATTATTTAGCTTGCCACTTTCAAAAGCAGCTCGAAACAAATCAATAAGAATACGTCTTTCTATTAATTCAACATCGAAAATATCAACAAATGTCCAGAGCAAATTTGTCACTTGCAAACCGTGAATTATCTCAATTCTGTCCGAGTCTAAATGACGTCTGAAAAACCGGCATCTAAATGGAGGCAGAGAGTTTCTTCTAAAATTTCTAGGGACAATTACATCAAGATGAGCAGGCACTGTTTGAATAATATTGTGAAGATAGAGGGCGGTCGTAAATGCAAAGACTCCGGCCATCTCTCCGTTTTTGTCTTCCGTCCAAAGTTGGGTGACAATGTAGTCTTCTCTATGGCAAGAGAGAACCGGGAAATATTTGAATCGAAAAATGCTCCTGACGTTTCTCAGCCATTCACCTTTTCGGACGTAATAGACCTGCAGCTGCCTTGAATAACCACAGTTCGCTGCCTGATTCGCAGTGAAGAACCCTTCCTGCATTAGCGCAAGCTGATACAAGCGATCGTAGTCAGGCTTTTTCATATGCCGGTATTTCTCATCGATTTTCAGTTTTGCAGCAAGCCGGGTGAAGTGCAAGGGCAATACCGCCAAATCAGTAAATAAGCCGGAATTGCTTGCATGAAAGTACAAACAATCAGACAAAACTGACAAATACTTTTGACAAATATGCGACCACGGATTGATTTCCAGTGAATTTTGACATTAAACGAAACTGAGATATGATGCGGTTTTCAATTGAACACGCAAGCCGACAACGGTGTTCATTTTCAATGCGATTCTAATACAGTCAGACTGAAAAGGAAGCAATCAAATGGACTGGCAACTTGAACTTGTTATGGCTGTGCGTGCCGTTTTAGCAGCTATTCTTGGCGGCATCATTGGCTTCGAAAGAGAATTGCACAAGCACGACGCCGGCATCAGAACATATGCTGCCGTAGCTGTCGGATCCTGTGTATTCGGCTTAGTATCGATGCATTCGCAGGGAGCCACAGCTGGAGATTCAAGAATTTCTGCACAGATTGTCAGCGGCATAGGATTTATTTGCGCCGGAGTAATTATGCGTGGACAAGGTGGACGCACCATAGGTCTAACTACGGCCGCAACCATCTGGGCAACAGCATCGATAGGTTTGACTATAGCTTACGGAATGTACGTGCTCGGTGTTCTCACAACGATCATTACCTTTTCTCTTTTAGCAGTTCACGACACGCCTTATTGGAAAAAAATGTCGAAGAAAGATCACCTGCATAAGCCGGGAAGTTCGCATCATGACCACCAGGACGACGACTAGATTTGGAAAGTTTTTTACTCTGATATCAAAAATTACTACCTTTTTTAGTAGACAATGTGCAAAGGAAATCGACCAGAAAACGCTTGACTGCAATGCAGTCGCGGTGCGCTTTCTGGTCGACCGAAATTCATATTGTTACGTTACTTTAGCACAGGAGGCTTCGTCAGATTTGCAGTTTTTCTGCTCCACTTGCAGCGTGCTGTGATGCAGACCAAATTCCTCCTGGGCAATTTTGGATATCTTCGCAAGAAGAATATCCGGATCGGCAGCCTCATCAATAAGGACGTGAGCGGTCAAAGCATCGCGTCCAGAAGTGATTGTCCAGACGTGTAAGTCGTGGACATCAAGCACGCCTTCGACTGCCATTATCGAGCTTTGAAGTTTCTCAAGGTTGACCCCATTTGGAGTGCCTTCCATGAGGATATGAACGCAGTCCTTGATGAGCTTCCAGGTGCGCGGCAGAATCATCAAGCCAATGACGCCAGACACAATCGGGTCGACAATGGTCCAGCCGGTAAACATGATGATGAGCGAGGCAGCAATAACGGCGACTGACCCCAAAAGGTCGCTCATTACCTCCAGATAGGCAGCCTTTGCATTGAGCGAACCGTCCGACGAGTCGGACAGTAGCTTAACGCCGATGAGATTGACGATAAGTCCGCCCACCGCAACAAGCAACATTGGCCCTGTGAGAATTTCAGGCGGGTTGGTGAATCGTTGATACGCCTCGTAAAGGATGTACAGAGACAACCCGATGAGAACGAGACCATTGACAAGCGCCGCTAAGATCTCAGTTCGGTAGTAGCCGAAGGTTTTGCGCTTGCTGGGTGGCTTTGCGGCAAACCAGACAGCAAAAAGTGCAAGCATCAGGCCGGCTGAGTCGCCCAGCATATGCCCGGCATCTGCAATCAGTGCAAGACTACCGGTGTAAAGACCGCCAATTACTTCTACGGCCATGAAGGTGAAGGTCAAAGCGAGAACGGTTTTCATCGCTGTTTTGTTCTTCTTGCGAAGCGCCGCGAAGTCACCGTGATTGTGATTGTGTTCGTGAGACATGGTGTTCTCCATCTTTCTAAACCAACACGTCTTCCTTGCAAGGAAGCTCAGAGTGCTCGAAGTGACAGGCACGCGTTTGGTTTGGTTTGGATGTGGTGAGTCTGAAAAAGGGGTTGAAAAAGACATGTAAAAACTATGCGATCTCTAAAAGGCAAATCAATCGGAAAGGTGCAACAGAGAAGCATTTTGAGAGAACGGTCTAAAAAAACTTGAGTACTCATAAGCAAAAGTGTCGAAATCTCATCTCGCAACACTTCATAGAGGTCGAGCAAAAGCGATAGCTGATCGCTCATTGCGCAGATAGCGAAGCGAAAAGCAGAGAAATGAATTGCATCTGTAAAACGGTATTCAAGACATTGCGGAGATACGCTAAGCAAGTTTTGAAGAGGGTTTTAAATCATTGCAACATCTGATCACTTTTGACATTTGTGCAGAACTAAAAGCGAAAACCATGTTCATTTACGCGTGTAGAAAAATGCCGAATCTTTGATCAAATGCCAGCGCTTTAAGTCGATTTTTTTTACAAGCACCCAATTTTTTTCAAGACGATCATGAAAGTTTTCATCAGCCGTACATCCGGGAAACGGCTCGCCGATATATATGAGCGAATCGCCAGTGTAGGCTCTCAAAGCTCTGTAGGCCATCTCGTCATTTAATGGCGGCCAACATAGAAACAATGTGCGATCCGGATGATATGCAACGGTGGTTTCGGTGGCTGGTAAAACTTCTGTCCAGCTGTTAGTTTTCAACGTATAACCATTGCGTCCTGTTGCAGATGGGGCAAAATCATATGCGATGATATCGGCACCTCTATTTCTCAAAAGTGCCGCCCAATATCCTGTACCGGCACCAATTTCAACCAGCGGTCCAACCTCTGCAATCGCTTTCAAAACGTTCTTTGAGGGGATCGCCCATGAATACTTGCGTACCATCAGGTTCCTGCAAAAGCGGCGCATGTCGCTCGAGCTGTAGTACTCTTGCAGAGAATCAAAAATTTCTTCCAAAGGATTGCAGCCGTTTTGTAAATCATCAGATACGACCTGCTTCTCGGTGATACCAGGCAAGGTCCATGTTGAATCTCTATCGAAGTTTATCGAGAAATCAAAAAGAGACACAGCGTCATCGAGCCAACCCCAATAGAGGAAGATACTGCCAAGCTGAACTGCACAATTGGCAATCGTAGTGAGCGAATCCGTATCTTTTGTCAAAAGAGCTTTTTTTAAAACAGCCTCAGCTTCGCCATATTTGCCCATTTCTGTGTAGGCGACTGCTAGATCTTCAAAAGCATGCAACTTCAGCCTAGAGCGAGTGGCATCAAGCAAGTCGCAAGCGGACTTAAGATAGCCTTCTGCCAAATCGTAGCTACCCATGGTGACGAGCAAACAACCTAATCTGGTGACTGCCTGTGCATAACTCAAAGTGGAGCTTGGTGTTTTCTCAAAGTTAGCCTTGCGGATAGTCACTGCTCGGGTGAGACAATTTTGCGCATCTACATTGGCGCCTCTTGAAGCCAGATACTCAGAAAAATTCATGAGTAAATCAGCAATTTCAGGATGATTCGGTCCGAGCTGTTGCAACCTCAATGCCACCAGGCGCTCATATACAGGCGCCAGCAAAACATTATAATCACTGAGCCATGAACTCCAGCGAAGCAAAAGCCTATTCAAAGTCTCCAGCACTTGAGGATGATCCGGTCCAAGCGATCTTGCTTGAATATCAAGGAGTTTTTGCAACTCAGACATACAGTCGCTTGAGTTGAAGACCCTCGATTCAAGTGCTTCTACAAAGTCTTTGCCATCTGCCAAATCAACTAGGTTCAGCGCTTGGACAGCAAGTTCGTCTGCTATGCTGAGATTGCCAGTAACTCGGGCTGTCAAAGCAGATGTTGCAAGACCCAACGCTTTTTGCGAGATCTTCTCGGGGTCTTTTTTCTTATCCATAGTAAAAGTGTCCGTGGATTCCAGAGAGTAGCGCCGTTCACCTCAATTAAGAGAAGCCTTTATAGCTCGTGCCTTCGAAGATGTAGACAACGTGAAATGAGCAGAGAACAAACCTTTTTTGGTGAGTGTGAAAGACATGTCTTCTTGAAGTTTCACCAGACCTAGACGTTCAAGCCTCAGTATGGCATCGAGAAATGAGTCGTCCTCAAGGCACATATGCGCGTTGCCACCGTCCAGATGAGGAAACTCACAATCGTCAGTCGTGACCAACTTCAGTCCGCCGGCATTTCGCATCTCCGAAAGTACTTTGTCTATGCCATCTTCGCAATCGTTGCATTCACAATCATAATTAGTTGTTGAGCGAGACCTGACCAAGAACGCAACTAAATAGCCTCTGTCTGTGAGACTGAAAAGCGGATCATCAGCGCTGTTTCTCGACTCTCTAATCAATTCATTGCGCTGCATGCCGCTAATTGCTTCCATGTATGGATCTGAAAGGCAGCAAAGCTTACTCTGCCTTCCTATCAAATCTGTATGCCCCGCCTCTTTGACTAATCGCAAAGGACCGTATTTATAAAGCTCGAATAAGAGCCTTGAGGTGGCTTGTTGAACGCTTAACGATCGCTTGCTGCTAGGTTGGTGCATAAATACCCTTTCAATCAAATAGAGATGACTGAGACCGATGACGGCATATGAAATAACTTCTGCGTTAAACATATGGTCTAGGAACGAGCCATTTTTGACATGTCCATAGCCGATTGCGCAGCCTGCGCGTACATTCTCGATAATTCTTGCGCGCTTGTACCTAATGTTTGTATAACACCGGCAAACAATGCACCTAATGCTTGGAAGAAGGACGCCAGAATGCCGGCGCCGCCGGGAAGAGCAATCATTGAGTTAATAATGCCGTCCAATCCGGGCATCAACTGCGAAAGGGCATTTTCGGCTCCCATCATAGGATTAGCACCGGCACTGGCATTGAATGTAATACCATCCGGAGTGATAGTTGCCTGAGGCACTATGCCAATGGATGAATCGGCCATAGGTGGAAGCTGTTGAAACTGAGAATATAGATCAGGGACGCCGAATTGTTCCGTAACTCTGACAACATTGTCTAGAGCTTGAAACGCGCCTTCGCCTGCACCTTCTTGTGAATCAATTAGCATTTTTGAAAACGAATATCATTTTTGCACTAATCCTTCCGAGATCTGCATGATATCAACGTTTCAGCGATTGTCAACGAGTTACAGCGAGACACAAATGTACAATCTCCATTTAAACAATCCACCTAAAACCGACTAACCATGCACCTTTTCAAACACGAACAACAATCAGCCCAAAGACAGCCGTTTTACATCTGTGCAGAAAACATTTTGATTCAACCTAAGCGAAACATGCCTGCCACAACCATTTGATACAGAAATCCGCACAAATGTACAAAAACAAAAGCAGAATCCACATACCAATTTTGACATTCATGCAAAAACAAGAAGACCTTACAAAAGAGTGCTGGAGACGCTTGACCGAGCGTCTCCAGCACCTGGGGTATGAATGCAGTTTAGCTACTTTGTTTGCTTTAACTTCCTCTGAGAAGCAAACGAATGGAAGTGCGATGTCGTTAGCGGTATTACTAGTGGTGCCCTCCTCCAAGAAGACGAAACAAATTTTTTACCCTGGATTATTTGCTATCGAAAGTCTGGGCCTGTCGATGGAATTGATGATAGGTTTGCCATCAGAACTTGTCAAGAGCTTTTCCGCAAAACGTGCATCCGGAGCCAGTTTCCATGCATGAATGTAAAACATGGCGAAAAAGACAATCATTTTCACTAAAGCTTAGCGATATCACAGATAGTGCACGAATGACAAATAGCACGTCAAAACGCTGAACCTGTCAGAGTTTCAAAACTCCTCCCGCAATGAACAGGTGAAAGTCTTCCACTTATGTCTTGCCGCCAGCCAATTTAGCTGCAAGACTAAAACTTAGTAGTACTGCGCATCGAAATGAAAATGAAAGCGCTTTTCATTGCCCTA
>DTSE01000168.1:0-258 GCA_012965515.1 Candidatus Melainabacteria bacterium
CCGCACAGCCGCTTCCTTTGCCATATTTTTTCGCGGGCGGTTTGAGCGCTGAGAATGTTGGTGAGGTGGTCGCAGCTGTGCGGCGAGAAGCTCTTGAACAGCGCACTTCTTACTCTTCGATCGTCCCAAGTTGTTGTCTGACCCCGAGTGGTATAAGCGCGCTGTTCAAGAGCTTCTCGCCGCACAGCCGCTTCCTTTGCCATATTTTTTCGCGGGCGGTTTGAGCGCTGAGAATGTTGGTGAGGTGGTCGCAGCTCT
>DTSE01000168.1:355-13380 GCA_012965515.1 Candidatus Melainabacteria bacterium
AGAGACAGTGGAGGGGTGTCGGCATGCGCACACTAGGCAAATTCGGCAAATACGGCGGCGTGTACGTGCCGGAAACTCTGATGCCCGCCCTGGAAGAACTTGAGGATGCGTTCGCCACAATTGTGCCGGGCGACGAGTTTAAATCCCGGCTGTCTTCGCTTCTTACTGATTTTGCGGGACGCCCAACACCGCTCTATCACGCTAAGAACCTTTCGGATAAGTGGGGCGCGCAGGTGTTTTTGAAGCGCGAAGATTTGCTACATGGTGGAGCGCACAAAACGAACAATGCTCTTGGGCAGGCTTTGCTGTGCAAAATGATGGGCAAGGAGCGCGTCATCGCGGAGACTGGCGCTGGGCAGCATGGTGTGGCGTGTGCAATGGCTGGTGCGCTGCTTGGATTGAAGACGGAAGTCTACATGGGCGAAGTGGACATGGAGAGGCAGAAGCCGAACGTCTTTCGCATGCAGTTGCTTGGCACCACTGTCCATCCTGTGAAAACGGGCAGCCGGACTCTGAAAGATGCAATCAACGAAGCCTTGCGAGATTGGATTGCAAACCTCGAAAACACGCATTATCTGCTGGGCACCGTTGCTGGTCCGCATCCATTTCCCAGCATGGTGAAACACTTCCAAAAGATTATTGGAGAAGAAGCCAGCGTGCAGATTCAAGAGAAGACCGGTCGACAGCCGGATTACGTTGTTGCTTGTGTGGGTGGTGGCTCCAATGCCATTGGAATTTTCGCGGAGTTTATTGACAAGGCATCAGTCAAGCTTATTGGTGTTGAACCTGCAGGAGCTGGATTGGAAACAGGCAAGCACGGGGCGGTTCTCGCGTTGGGTTCTTACGGTTGCGTACACGGCATGAAGAGTTTGGTTCTTCAGACGGAAGAAGGGCAGATTCAAGAAGCGCACAGCATCTCAGCGGGACTCGACTATCCGTCCGTTGGTCCGGAGCACGCTTTTCTCAAAGACACGGGTAGAGCGAGATATGATAGCGCCACCGATCAAGAGGCGCTGGCTGCATTCCACGAACTGTGTCGCGAAGAAGGCATCATCCCTGCACTGGAAAGCTCTCACGCGCTGGTCGTCGGCAAGAAACTTGCACAAGGAGAAGCTGCGGGCAAAACGATTGTCATCAATCTTTCCGGGCGCGGCGACAAAGATCTGCACGAGGTGATGAAGCATGATAAGTAGAGACAGATATCGTGCGAGGTTTCGTGCGCTTCAGGAGTCGAATAAGGGCGCATTCATGCCTTTCACCGTTCTCGGTTGGCCGGACGAAGAGACATCGTTCAACATCATCAAGACAATGATTGACAGCGATGCATCCGCGCTCGAATTAGGAATTGCATTTAGCGATCCGGTGGCGGATGGTCCAATTATTCAGGCTGCTGCGCACAAAGTGATCGAGAGCGGATTTACAGTGAACCAAGCACTGGATTTGGTCGCGCGGGTTCGGACATACAACGACGACATTCCGATTGGTTTGTTGGTGTACTACAACCACATCATGGCTATGGGGATTGAAAAGTTTTACGCACGCGCTGAAGAGTGCGGCGTCGACGGGGTTTTGGTTGCAGATTTGCCTTCCGAATCTGCGGACGAAATCGTTTCTATTGCAACGGGAAACAACATCAGCACGATATTCATTGTTTCACCCTTAACTCGCGAAGAACGGCTCGATAAAATCGTCAAGCATGCGCGCGGTTTTATCTATCTCGTATCTCGATTGGGCGTGACAGGCACCGACGAACGCGATGCAAGTCGCGACAGTCGCCTCGCTGCATTGATTGCTTCGATTAAGAAAGCGACAGAGCTGCCTATTCTGGCCGGCTTCGGTATATCAACACCGGCGCACGCCGAGCGCATGATGGCGTCTGGCGCGGACGGTGTAATCACCGGTTCTAAAATCGTTGACCTGGTCGCCAAAGCAGAACCAGCGAAGATGCAAGCAGAGTTGAGCGCGTATTTGAAACAGATGGTGGCAGCGTTGAATTCAGTGAAAGTGTGATTTGAGGATGGTTCTAATTGCGGAGCAAATTTACGTCTACGACCTGCGGAGCCCTCGGAGCGCCGGCTGCCAGCCGGCTTCGGGCGGCATGTATGCCGCCCCTACGCCTTTAAGGATAATAAGCTGCAAACTCACGGAGTTTCCACTTATCGATTTTGTTCTGGAATGACCGCTGCTTCCACACGAGACAAGATAGCTATCGTCGGTGCAGGACCGGTGGGCATAAGCATGGCTCGTGCACTGAAGCAAAAGGGAATTGCCTACGATCAGTTTGAAGCAGATTCGGGTGTTGGCGGCAATTGGCGTCATGGTGTTTATCATACGGCGCACATAATTTCGTCACGGAAAACGACCGAGTTTCCGGACTTTCCGATGCCTTCGCACTATCCTGATTTCCCGAGCGCTGCGCAAATGCTCGAGTATTTGAATTCGTATGTTGAGCACTACAAGCTTGACGAGCACATACATTTCAACACCGCGGTTGAACATGCGAAGCCTCATGAGAATGGGTTGTGGGAAGTTCGATTGAGCAATGGTGAAACACGCCTGTACGATGGGTTGATCATTTGCAATGGGCACCATTGGGATGCCCGCTGGCCGAGGTACGAAGGCAAGTTTGAAGGCGAGATGATTCATTCGAAGGACTACAAAGAGCCTTCGCAGCTAGCAGGAAAGAGAGTGTTGGTAATCGGCGGAGGAAACTCTGCTTGCGACATTGCTGCCGAATCCGCTCGCACAGCTCAATCTGCACATCTCAGTTTACGACGCGGTTATTGGTTTCTCCCCAAAACATTCTATGGAAAACCAACGGCCGAGCTTTTAACCACATGGATGCCTGTGTGGATGCAGCGCATTCATTTGGAAACTTTGGTCAAAGTTGCAATAGGTGACTATCGCAACTATGGGCTGATGAAGCCGGATCACCGAATATTCGATCATCATCCGACCATTAACACTGAGCTGTTGCATTACTTGAAGCACGGAAGAATCAAGGCGCATCCTGATGTGAAACGCTTTGACGGCAGGTTTGTCGAGTTTGCGGATGGAAAGCGCGAAGAAATTGATTTGATAGTTTGCGGAACAGGGTTCAATGTCTCTATTCCGTTCTTGGAGCCAGGTGTCGTTGACATTGATGGCTCGATTGTGAAAACTCAGTGGGGCGTTGTTGCGCCGCATCATCGCCAGCTTTACATATATGGGTGGGCGCAGGCGCGGTATGGATTCGGACCGCTGCTAACTCCCGCGTCTGACTTGATCGCCGATTTGATTCTGCTGCAGCGGAAGTTGGTGCACCCTATTGGTGAGGTTCTTGCCAGAATGAAACAACCGCTGCCCAAATCGCATCTACTTGATCCCATGGCAGCGCTGCGAATGGTTAAGTCTGCGAGGCTTTCACTCTGGATGCTGCCACTGGTAGACAAGTATTTGATGGCGAACGGAAAGCCTGCTAAATAGGCTTCCGCGCGAATCTGCCATAATTAGAGCCGCCAGAGAGACAGAGAGAGACGTAATGCCTGACTGTAATCGTAATCGTTCATACAAACTCAGTATCAAAACCTCAATGCTAGCGTTGTCTGCGCTCTTAGTAAGCACCAACACCGTATCATTTGCCGCGGGAGCCACTGTGAAAGAGACAGAGAAAATAGCGCAGAAAGTCGCGGAAAGCGCCGCTGAGAACGCCGCTAAAGAGGTCACCGCTAAAGAGGTCGCCGCTAAAGAGGTCACCGCTAAAGAAGTCACCGAGAATGCGTCAAACACGGACCCCTATCTCTGGCTCGAGGACGTTGAAGGGAAGAAGGCGCTCGACTGGGTTCGCGCGGAAAACGCAATTTCTACCAAAGAGCTCGAAGCATCGAAAGATTTCACGCCAATTAAAGATCGGCTCCGCGCTATTCTCGACTCGAAAGAGCGCATTCCGCGAGTCACGAAGAAAGGGCGGTACTATTACAATTTTTGGCGTGATGACAAAAACGTGCGTGGGCTGTGGCGTCGCACTACGCTTGAAGAATATAAGAAAGAGAAGCCGAATTGGGAAACTGTTCTCGACCTGGACGTGTTAGCTGCCAACGAGAAAGAGAATTGGGTATGGCACCAAGGGCAAGTGCTCTATCACGACTACGACCGTGCGCTCATCGAACTTTCGCGCGGCGGCGCCGATGCAGTCGTCGTGCGAGAGTTTGATTTGACGAAGAAGGAATTTGTCAAAGACGGTTTCACATTGCCCGAAGCGAAATCAGATGTTGCTTGGCGCGACCGCGATACGCTGTTTGTCGGCACCGATTTTGGTGCAGGCACAATGACCGATTCAGGCTATCCAAGGATAGTGAAGGAGTGGAAGCGCGGAACACCTTTGTCGGAAGCGAAGACTGTTTTCGAAGGCAAGAAAGCCGATGTTGGTGTCAACGGATACGTTGTTCACGACCACGGTCAAACCTACGAAATGGTTTCAAACCACCCGACTTTCTTCACTGAAGATGTTTATCTTCGTCAGGGAGACAAGTTGGTGCAGATTGAGAAGCCTGCAGATGCAGTGGTTCAGACGTACGACAAGAATATTCTCTTGCGATTGCGTTCTGATTGGACAATCAACGGTAAGACCTACAAATCCGGCACTCTTTTGGCCGAGGATTTTGACGCGTTTCTCAAAGGTGAAAGAACTTTTGATTTGCTATTTGAGCCGACGGAGAGAAAATCCCTTGACTCGCTTTCCGACACCAAGAATTATTTGATTCTGACAGAGTTGGATAACGTCAACAGCCGTCCGTACCTGCTTTCGAAGAAGAATGGAAAGTGGGAGCGGACGCAATTGGACGCGCCTGCAATCGGAAGTGTTAGCGTTGAAGGTATTGATTCGGATGAGTCGGATGATTACTTCATCACGATTACGAATTTCCTGACGCCATCGAGTCTTTATTTGGGAACCGCCGGTAAACCTGGTAGGGAGCTGCTTAAACACTTGCCCGCGTTTTTCAATGCGGACAATTTGGAGATTCGGCAGTATGACGCTAAGTCGAAGGACGGTACTCGCGTTCCGTACTTCATGGTTTTGCGCAAGGGTCTGACATTGGATGGAAACAACCCAACGCTGTTGTACAGCTATGGTGGTTTCGAGCATTCGCTGTTGCCTGCGTACAGCGCGGTTGTAGGTTCTGCTTGGATGGAACGAGGCGGGGTTTATGTTCTGGCGAACATTCGCGGCGGCGGTGAGTTTGGACCCAGCTGGCACAACGCCGCACGCAAGGAAAACCGCCAGCGCGCGTACGACGATTTTATCGCGGTTGCGGAAGACTTGTCTGCGCGAAAAGTGACTTCGCCCAAGCATCTCGGCATTGATGGACGTTCGAACGGCGGTTTGCTGATGGGTGTGATGCTCACGCAGCGACCAGACTTGTTTGGTGCGGTTCATTGCGGTTCGCCGCTTCTCGATATGCGGCGTTTCAATCATTTGCTCGCTGGTGCGAGTTGGATGGATGAATACGGCGATCCTGATAAACCTGAGCAGTGGGCGTACATCTCGAAGTATTCGCCCTATCAAAATTTGCGCAAAGAGAAGAAGTATCCACCAATTTTAATTACAACATCCACTCGCGATGACCGCGTACATCCTGGTCATGCGCGTAAGTTCGCCGCATTGCTCAAGGAGCAAGGGCACGAGGTTTTGTATTACGAAAACATCGAAGGCGGGCATGGCGCTGCATCGAATAACGAGCAAGTAGCGTTTATGCAAGCGCTCGCCTACACATTCCTGTGGAGCAAATTAAAGTAACTGGACGGCCCTGGGAGCGCAGGCGGCTCGCCTGCACTTGATGCGTGGGGGCGCGTTGCACGCGCCCGATTCGTTTATTGCTTTTGCGCAGAACTCGCCGTCTGCACCGGACGATGCATGGCATCGCCCCTACGCCGGACCTTGCATGGCATCGCCCCTACGACCGACCTTGCATCGCCGCTACGGTTTATCGGGGTGCGTTATTTTAGCCGACAAGCGTTCTACTTCGCTTTCGGCGGCTTTCTTCACCAGGCGCCAGTACTTCTCTGGCATTGTTCGTTTTAATCGCCAGAGAATTCTCGCCTTTCGAGGAAGCATGATGTAGAGATTGCCGTTCGCCATCAGTTTGAGTGCATCGTGCGCGACTTCCTCTGCCGATATGCGCGACTCATCAACCAACATGCAAGAGTATTTTTTGTCGCTCTCTGCACCGATTGTTTCCTTGCCAATGTTTGTTCGCACATATGACGGTGCCAGAATAGATACCACGATATTGCTGTCTGCAAGCTCTCCGCGAATGCATTCGCTCAAAGCAACGACTCCTGCTTTTGAGGCGCTGTATGCCGACATTCTTGGCGCGGTGAGAAACGCTGCAGCGCTGGCAACGTTCAATATGTATCCTTGGTCCTGTTTTTTCATTATGGGCACAAACAGATGGCAGCCGTTTGCCACGCCCATCAGATTTGTTTCGATTGTTTTGCGAAACTCTTCGATGGAAACTTCGTCGAGCAGCCCGCCGCAGCCTATGCCTGCATTGTTGATACCGATATCGATGCCACCATTTCGCTCCGTGAAGTCCTTGACTGCTTTCTGAAATTCTGCGTAATTCGCAACATCGAAAACGTACGGAACAGGTGTTCCACCGATTGCGCGCAGTGCTGCTGCGCTAGCCTCAAGGCTTTGCTCATTGATGTCCGTAATTCCGAGTGACCATCCGTCGGCGGCGAGCGCCCGAGCAAATGCGAGTCCTAAGCCACTTCCGGCGCCTGTTATGAACGCGCGCTTTTGAGGATATTTGTCTGTTAGGCGGAATCGACTCAATGGTTGGTGGAAATCGATGAGGGAAAAACTGTTTGGTGCCGGCGAGTCGCCGACGCTCTCAGAAAGCTTTTCAAGTCTATCAGCTTCTGGCGGATCGGCCCATGGACGGCATGTTAGCCTCGATTTCGGTATTCGCCTCTGAATGCCTATTTTTGCTGCCTGGTAGGCGATTCTGCGTACCAATCGATGTTTCTTACGGAGTACAGAACCACGGTCATTGCAATAAATAAACCAATTGATCCGATCAACAAAGAGAGATTCTCTAACTGCAGGAGAATGTAGATCTCTTGGAAAAAATTCGCCAATTTGCCACAATCCTGCCATACTGGCGTCTTCCTGCGTTTGATTTCCCTGTAAGAAATGAGCAATTAGGTAGTTGATTTGACGAGCAACACAAATCCGACATTTATTCCTGGCTTAGAACTTTGCGAGGGGTTCTATCGCGAGGCGGTCGAACCGATTATTCGCGTGCACTTCGGCTATTTGAAGTACGCGTCGGCGCTCATCGGCAGTGGCTCTGAGGTGCTTTGACACTGAAATGTCGAGCGATCATCATTGGGGACCGCGCGTAATGATGTTTCTCAAGCCTGATGATGTTTCCACTTATAAAGACTCGATCTCTGCGAAACTCGGCGAAGAGTTGCCGCGCGTTTTTCGTGGATATCCGACCAGTTTTTCATCCCCAGATGCTGAGAATCAGGGTGTGCAGTTGCTCGATTTCAGTGAGTCTGGGCCGATTAACCATCGGGTTGAAATTCTTTCTATTGAGCGTTTCATTGATGACTATCTCGGGTTCGACATCACCACTGACCTTAGCGCGCCTGATTGGCTCTCATTTCCCGGGCAAAAGCTACGCACCATCACCGGTGGCAAGGTCTTTCGTGATGATATCGGTTTGGAGGAAGCGCGTAAAAGGTTTGCGTATTATCCTGAGGACGTCTGGCTCTATTTGCTTGCCTGTGGTTGGGCTCGGATCGAGCAAGAAGAACATCTAATGGGGCGCGCTGGTTATGTTGGTGACGAGATTGGCGCTGGAATCATCGCCGCGCGTCTGGTAAGAGACGTGATGAATTTGTATTTCCTGATGGAACGGACCTATGCTCCATATCCGAAGTGGTTTGGAACTGCGTTTAAAGAATTGAAAGCAGCAAGTGAATTGGAGCCTATGCTGCGGAATGTGCTTTCTGCTGCGGATTGGCAAGAGAGGCAAAAATTCTTGGTGCCTATCTATGAACTTATTGCGTCAAAGCATAATCAACTCGGATTGACTGAAAAGCTCCCGGACAGAGTCCGTGATTTCCACGGGCGCCCATTCCTGGTAATCAGCATGGGTGAATACTCAAAAGCAATTTGCAAACGCATCAATGAGTCGAACAACACCGATCCTGTAATCAAAGCTCTTGTGAAGAAACCCCTGATTGGCAGCGTTGAACAATTCAGCGATAGCACAGATATCCTTTCAAACACTGAGTGGCGCGGTGTAATTAGAAACTTGTACGACGTGGAACAGAGTGTTTGAACCTGAATCGGCTAGGTGAAACTATGAGAATAGTGTCCAAAGTTTCGTCTTCTCTTCTGGCAAGCTCGCTTGCTATCCTTGGCTTGGTTAGCACCTCAGGTAGTGCATTCGCCCAGAATTATCAGAATTGGTATCCACGCAGTATCACGCCGCCGAACGGCTATCAATATCCGTGTGCTTTGACAGCACTGCCGGATAACCTGCAGGGCGTTCCGGTATCTGACAGGCAATTCATCAACCATATTTACAGTTTAATTCTGAAAGCACTGCAAGCTAAGATGGTGATGCTTTCCGCGCTCAATGGTTCCAGCGGTTTCTCAGCTGCGTATGCGACGTATTACTCGCAGATTGCAGCACTGCGGGCGAAGATTTTGGCAGAGCCTACGCCAGGCGGATTGGAAACGTTCCGGGCGCAAGTCGTGAGTGCCATCGACAATCAATGTACTTTCTTTGACAAGGCTCAGAAGATGCGTCAACAAGGAACGTCGTTTGAAGATGTGATGCAGGTTCCCGAGGGCCGGACTGCCTCCCAGATGCTTATGGCTGCGTGGAACGAGATGGCAAAACGCTACCCTTCTTGGAGCCCGGAAGTCAAAGACAGTATTTACCATCATCTGTGCGCTTTGGACTTGTTCTAATTCATGCGAAGAGAATCTGTTCTAATATACGTGTCTGCTTGCGCGTGTTTTCTTCAATGAATTGGTCTCGAAGGTTATTTCAGTTCGGCTTGGCGTTTGTGTCCGGAACCATACTGGTTTCCGGAGCTCTTGCTGCCGGGGACCGCGAGGGTTGGAAACACTTCAAAGATGAAGGGAGCCGGTATGAAGTTTTTGCAGATTTTGCCAAGGCTGAGAAGGCTTACGAAAAGTCACTAGGGCTGGCGAAGCCGCCCCTTGCCTCTGCCGCTGAGCGCGGAGAGGTAATGGCTCGTCTTGCCAATGCGATGATTTGGCAGCAGAAATTCCAGGCGGCAGAGCCTTACTTCCAAGAGCTTTTGATATTGATACCCAAACTCAAATCCGAAGGCAAACGGAACGAAGATTTCTTCACCTGCGTAGATGCCTTATCTAATGCATATTTTGAACGCATTAAAGGGACCAATAGAATTGCCGCAATTCAGCATTCGATCAGAATAATTGATACCGCATTTGGTGATAGTCACCCGGAACTTTCGCGCGAACTCATTGCGCTTGCATATACATATTCTGCTCTCGGAATGAACCAGGAAGCCCTCACTTTTGCAAACCGCGCTCTATCAATTGCGAAGCGCGAAACCAGCGACAAAGGGCAAATTCACCTGTGGAAGACATTGACTCTGGTGGGATGTTGCAAGAAATCTGTGGGTGACTGGACTGGTGCGCAGAAAGCTTTTGAGCAAGCGGTTACTTTGATGAACAACAGTCCGAAGCGATTTTCGCTCACTGCTGCATCTGCAAAAGCGCAATTGGCGATTGTCTATTTCCACCAGCACAAGAAGGCTGAGAGCAAGAAGTTGTTCAAAGAAGCTGAGGCTTTGTACAACTCGAAGATCTTTGAGTTAGGCAAAAAGGGCTTGCGCGACATCGGTACATCCGGTCCTGAGTTGTTGGCATTTGCACAAATGTATGTAGCTTTTGGTCAATACGACAAAGCTGAGCCCATTTGCAGAAGAGCCTTAATGTATACCGAGATGGTCTTTGGAGACAAAGATGCTAACCTTATTAACGAATTACGCGTGCATGGATTTGTCTTGTCGCGTTTGGGTCACATGAAAGCAGCGCAAGGGCAGGAAGCCAACGCGCGCGCGCTGGCACGTTTGTATAAGGGCTCCTCGGAAGAATAGAAGTGAGGGGCGTGGGTGCGCGTTGCACGCGCCCGATTTTCTGAGCTGTGATGTTCTAAAAAATGGAAAGGTCGCAAGCAATGCGACGGCTACAAAGGCCGCATGCAATGCGACGGCTAAAAAGGTCGCATGCAATGCGACGGCTACAGAAAGGTCGCATGCAATGCGACCCTACAAAAACCGGGCGATGCATGGCAACGCCCCTACGTTTTCTAGTCTTCGCGGGATTCGAGCTTGTAGCCTATGCCGTGGACGGTTTTGATGATTGACGCTTTCTCTTCCACGTCGAGTTTTTTCCGCAAGCGGGTGATGTAAGTTCTCACTGCTGTCGCGGTAGCTTCGGAGTCTGACTTCCATACGTGGTTCAAAATATCGTCAGTGCTGAAAACGCGATCTGGATGTCGCATGAAAAATTCGAGCAACGCATATTCGGTCGGCAGCAATTTTAATTCTTCGCCGTCGCGTGTCACTTGGCAGGTGGCTGGATCTAAAGTGATGTTTCTCACCGCCAAAACAGAAGCTCGCGGTGAGTGCGAACGGCGCAGCAGTGCCCTGAGGCGTGCCGAAAGTTCGCGCATGTCGAAAGGTTTGGTCAGATAATCGTCGGCGCCGGCGTCCAGCCCTTCTTCTTTCTCGCCGACCGAACGTTTCCCTGTCAATATTAAAACCGGCGTTGTGCCGCCGTCCGCCCGGAAGCGCGACAAGATTTCCACGCCGCTTTTACCGGGCAAGCCCCAATCGAGCACGACAATGTCGTACTGATAAAGTTTCATCAAATCAAGAGCTTCCTCACCCGTGTGCGCTTCTTCGACCGTGTAGAGCTCATGCTCAAGCCAGTCTCTGACCATGTCGCAGGTGACGAGATCATCTTCAACGAGCAAAACTTTCGACATAGATTCCAGTTTCTTTCGCGGAGGTGCTGTCCGAAACAGCTATTAGATTCTACGTTGTTTTTTCCGGTTTCTGTGCACCGGGGATTCGAAACCAGAAAGTACTTCCTTCCCCTACTTGACTTTCTACCCCGACAGAACCGTTGTGCTGCTCCAATATAGCCTTGCAAATTGCCAGCCCCAGACCGGTTCCGCCCTTGACCCCGGTTTTGCTGGGCGCCACCTGGCGAAATCGATCGAATATGTGGGCGATATCTGCTTCGGCTATTCCTGCTCCGTGGTCGGTCACGTTGACTTTTACGGCGCCCGGCTCCAACTCGGTCGTGATCGTCACAATTCCACCCTTAGGCGAGAATTTAATGGCGTTGGCGAGGAGATTTTGCAAAACCTGAACCATGCGATCGATATCGGCGAGAACATCAGCTTCAACGATGTCGCCAACTTCGATTTGTACCTTCTGTTCGTCGGCAAAGCTCTTGACCATGTCCAATGATTGGTCGACCAGATACTTGAGACTGTAAGTTCCGAAACGCATCTCCATGCGTCCCGCTTCCATTTTTTCCACGTCCAGCAAGTCATTGACAAGGTTGACAAGCCGGCCGAGGCTCGACTGAATGCGTGTCGAGGCTTGCGTTCCCTTCTTATTCAGTTCGCCATAAACCCCGGCGCTCAACGAATCGAGAAAGGCGCGCATGCCCGTAAGCGGCGTCCGCAGGTCGTGGCTGACCATGTTGACAAAGTCGGCTTTCATTTGGTCCAGTTCTTTGCGGTCGCTGATGTCGTGCGCCACGCAGTAATAAGACTCATCCGGCGGCGACCAGTAAATCGACCAGAGCATCCAACCTTCGCTTAAGTCGTTACGCACCATGCGGATATCCACGGACATGGCGGTTTCCTTTTGCTGTTTCGCCTCGAGCAAAACTCGTTGGAGCCGCTCTCGATCAGCTTCTGCGACGAAATCTGTGAACGGGCGGTTGACCAGATCAATGGGATCGTAGCCCCAATTTTGCTTTGCGGCCGGGCTCATTTGTTTGAACACAGCATCTTCCGAGAGCGAGCAAATTACGTCTTTGGCATTGTCGACGATGGCTCTTTCCCTTTGCGATGCCACTGCCAGAGTGATAGCCATTTTGTGAAAAACAGTATCGAGCTGCGCGATTTCGTCGGTTCCCTCAACGGGGCGCCGCAGCGGTTGGTGTTCCGCCAGCAATTGCGCGTTGCCTGAAATTGTCGCAAGCCTGTCTGTAATGTTTCGTCCAAAGTAAATCGCCAAACCGAAAGTCAAAAGAATTTGCAGGATGAGCCCGACCAGTAGCCAAATTTGCACAGCCATGCGCAATTGCTGAGTTTTCTCCGGGTGCATCTCCTGATAGTTCATTTCCTGACGATGTATCGCCGCAGCGCCAGTGACAATTGCGCGCAAATGATCGGTAACCATCATGCGAGCTTCGTGCGTCAAGATATAGTGCTCGCCGGACATCATGCGCTTCTTGTAATGAAGCAACGTATCGACGGCGGTGTTGACCGCCTTTTCCATCTCGGCGACGTTTTTCTCTTGAATCGAATTGCCTTTCACCATCTGCTTGAGCTCGTTGAGTTCTCGCGGCACTTCGGCAATTTGATTCATCATGCGCTGTTCGAAAGACGGCGAATGAGTGAAACCCCAGAGAGTAAAATTCGCGCCGCCTTCCCAGATGAGGCGGACGACGGACTGAGTTTGTCCGATAATCATCTTGGAATAGAACATCTTTTGCGCTTCGGCCTCAGCCGATTGCTGCAAAAAAACCAGAATCGCCACGAAAATGGTTTCTGTTAATAGCGGCAACGCTACTATCAAAATCCCTTTTTGGCGCAGTTTGAGGTCTTGAAGCATCTGTCGCTTTCTTAGGAGCCTTTTTCCAATACATACTCCTATACCCGGTTAATCTGTCGTCGGTTGGTAAATTAGGCGCAAGCTGGCTTTCTCGGCATTCGCCT
>DTSE01000169.1 GCA_012965515.1 Candidatus Melainabacteria bacterium
AAGAAATTGGTCGCGTCATCCAGAATCCTGCCACCATTGTCGGGGGCATGATGCTGGGCGTGGCCGCGATCTACGAAATGGCACCAGATGTGATGCACAAAGTCTTCCAAGCCATGACACTTTATCCTACAGAAAGCAAATTGATCGCTCTCGCCAATATGGCTATTGCCGGGCTGGCATTCCTGGCATTGAGAACATCACCCGGACGCATGGCCGGATGGATTGCCTTTACCGCTATAGCCGTGACAGTGATCGTCGTTATGGAATGGACAATGCTGGTTAGCTAATTGGCACTATCGTCAATCGCTTGCTCGAATTCTTCTGCTTTTCCCTGCGCTGACGCTTTTTTGCGCATCGACTCGACTTGGCCGGCCAGCACTTTTATCGCTTGTCTCCACTGACGCATTTTTGCAAATCCACCTGAAGGGTCTCTCTTCAAGCCTGCTTGGAATTGAGCGAAGTCAAATTTGTCGAAGTCAGCGCCTATAGGTGATTCGGAAAGAGCCGGCACATCAAATTTATCGCTGGCAAAGTATTTAGAGCCTGCAATTGACTGCCTTTTGAGCATAGCCGTCAAATAGCGCCATCGCACGCCTTCATCGGCTGCTTGCCTCAAACCAAGCGGGTCAGAAATGTATTTGTCGAAATCCGCCTGTTTCCAGTCCAGAAGCTTCTCCAGCGGTGGGTGCTTAGAGAGAAAAGTCCGCTCTTCCGGGGTCATGGGCATCGGAGTAGCTAGAAGCATTCTTTCCAGCGTCCATTCGAATCCGCCCTCATTGGGATTTACCACACTGCTGACGGTCCCATTGGGATCGCCGGACCCTGCCGAACCGGAGTTTCCAGCGGACGAACCGGGATTCCCTTCGACGACACCCGAATTTCCACCAGCCGCTCCGGGTTCTGAACCACCCGCTTCGCTTGATTCGCTACAGCCGGGTGGAGCAACATCCTGCGCCGGAGAAGAACCAAGCTTGGACAAACTTAAAACGCCGAAAACCAGCCCCGCAAGGGCAACAACGGCTAAAATCCGAGCAGGCGCTTTGATCATGTTCACTATTTTATCGCCTACAAACTGAATTGGCTCAGTTGAGTTTGCACCGCATTCCAAGCCGCTTTCAATATTATGATAATTTTCAGTTTCAGAGCGTTGCAAAGGCTATACGCCAGACCCCATGGGCATTATCATATGCTTGTCACTGGCTCGAGCGTTGGGCATTGTGAGTTGGCAGGCAATGCATTTGAGGCAACCTGCCCCGAGATGAAAGTCTCATCAGGTATCAAACTGGAAGACCAATCACTAGTCCACTACTAGAAGGGACAGAGTAAGTGAATCTCGAAGAATATGAGGAACTCATCTGCGGAGGACTTGTCGCCGCCGGTGGTTTAGGTCTAATGATAGTCATGTTCGTCTTCGGGCATGTCGGCAATGCGATGGCCGCAGTCAAAGCAAAGCAAGCAGCCCAGCCACCTAAGATGGTGCAGCACTATCAAGCGAACCAAGCAGCGCACATGGCTCCCGCGATCCTCAGCGATCGAAATTCCACAGGTTACCTGTACAGCACCGCTGCATCCGTCACTAGCCGTTTCGGGCAACCAAGGCAGTTTTAGTAATCACTCTATTTCCACTCAATGGCCTGCAGGCAGCGCTCTATCGCTTGAGCATGCCTGGAGAAAACCTCTTTGGGTGCAGAAAGAATGATTTCCAAAACCGCGCAACCATCATTCCCGCCGTTTATAAAAATAGTCCGATTCTCGAGGGAAAACTCAGGAAATCGACCTTTGACGTCAATCACAATTTCGTCAGCAAGCATCGTTGTGCTGGCGCGTTCTAAATCATAGAGATCCGGCTGTGCGCAATTACCTAATACTTCACTGATGCTGAGCACCGCTTCGGGACTAAGCGCATGAGGCTCCTTTTTCAAAATTCGCACAAACGTTTTACCGCTTAGTGAAGATACCGGCATCCCTCGGTAGAAAATTGAAAGCTGCAGGTCCGGTGTATCCGAGCGTCCATAATGATAAAGGTAGCTGTTACCAAATTGCCCCAATACCTGACGGGTGGCCGACCAGCCAACAGGCAGAGGCAGGCGCTTGATGCGTCCTATATTTTCAATCTGAGTCAAACCGAAAAACCTAGAAAATCAATCCAACGGATTACTCAATCTCCATCAACCATTCATATTACAAGCTCTTTTTCTCTGCCGTAGCCTTAAATTCTTTGTTTGCCTTATAAAGTTCTTTTGTACTGACACCCTCAAGCACATCACCCCACGGATTAAAGAGCGAAGCTACCTTTGTCTTGCTGTCATAAGAACGCACGGCAACAAAATGCCAGCCGCTTTCAGGAAGAGTATCTAAGCCATAGCGAAACAACGGATGCCGGCAGTCAACGACTGTAATAATGGGCAACCTACCTGCCAGCTGCCTGGACCTCAAACTTCTCTCCAAGACCTGCTGAGAATGCAAGCGCCAAGGAAGTGCGATGTCACCAGCGGCGCCACCATTTATCTGACCATGAATATCATTCAAACTATCGCAGTCCATCAATGGATCCGACAAATCGTCTTGAAGTTCCTTCCGCAACCGGTCATGAACCGGAGCAGGAGGTTTCTTACTGTAGTCGATTAGACGATACGGAATCATGCTTGCAGGATCTGTGGTTTGTCTTTGGTATCTCACTGTGCCGGGTAAAATGCTATTGTCCACTCCGTCTGCAGCAGACAGCCAGGGTTCTAGATCACTCTTTCTCTGCCAGTGAACATTGACAGCGGCAGTCTGAAATAACTGATTTGCAAAACGCCTGTTCCAATGAAGTTCAGGGACGATATTGAGTCCGTTCATGACAATGCTGGAACCATCAGCACATTGAAATTTGCCTGTGCGCGCGACTTGTGAAATCAGGTTTACTGCATTCTCCGGATATTTCACATAAGTGCAATACTCCAGGGCGGCCGGTCCGCAGGTAGGATTTACTCCCTGCACGACCTTCTCTGGATTGGCAGTTAAGCGCAAAGTCTGCATAGCAAGCCGATCGAGTGGAAGTTGAATTACATTATCCGTACGCGAGTTGAGAAAGTCATTCACGTGTTTGAACACCTCAATCACCTGACCGTCCTTCAAATCATGTCTGTCAATTACATCGTCAATTACTCTTTCAGCGTGCGGTTGTCGGCCCGATAAGCGAAAGTGCAGCTTATTGGCCTCTTCTCTGATTTCTCTGTTGGATCGGCAGTGCGAATAGTCTGCCTCGGGACGATACTTGCCGCCACTGCGCATGAACTCTTTGAATTCAACACGCCAGATCGTGATGTAGGGTACACCGCCGGCAGCGCTGGAAAATGGGATCGTCCTCTTTAGATTTTCAACAAGTGCCGCTTTGTTTGAAACATCTGAGTGCCGACTTGCGAGTTCAGCTCGGATCTCCTGTGCCAATCGAACACTGCTATAAGTCTCCCAAGCCCGATCGGCGCTTTTATCCAACAGGCTTGCAGCGCGGGCAAAACCGGGCTCAGCAATTCCAGTTAGAGCTTCCTTTCGGTGCTGCAATTCATGGAACAGAGTGTCCCGAGAACTGCCATTCCGCAAGGTGACCATGTCTCTACCTGACACATACGAATCGAACATGGAATTAGGCTCTACGCGCGCCCAACGGTTTTTCTCAAACAATTTTCCATCATTAGGCTTGGATGCTTCAAAACCGGTATTCACCTTGTTCGATTGCAAGTATCGATCGATGGGCACACCCAAGCCCATTTTCAATGTTGCCTTATCCTGCAAAAGGCGAATGCCTTCTTGTGTGCCAGGAAGGAGAACATTCATGAGTC
>DTSE01000170.1 GCA_012965515.1 Candidatus Melainabacteria bacterium
GAATGATGGGATGCCCTTTCCGGGTGACCACACTCATGTTGTCGAGCTTGTGTCCGAACAAGAAAGAAGGATAGATCCTCAAGAAAGGAACTTCCTGTTTTGCGATCTTCTGAAGAGAAGCAAAGCCGGATTGCAGGACAATGCCTGCTGATTTTCTCTGCGTAGAGACGTGCGTAGCAGCAGTCGTGCCAAGCGAAATACCAAATAGGACCACCTGCTCGGCTGTGTATTTCAGCGAGTCCACGACGAAGTCGTAGGCTGAAACACCATCCTCAAGCCAGTGATCGATAGTCGCCTTGCCACCACTTTTTCCGTAGCCGCGCGGCTCATAGATAAACACCGAAGCACCGCTTTCCAGCAAGAGTTCGATGAGATCCAGGTGCCTGGCGATATCACCGGAATTTCCCTGGTGAACCAGGTACACGAAAGAGCTGACCTTGTTTTCAAAATACCAACCGCGCATTACATTGCCATCCTTTGCCAGGAATGACATGCGACGATTGACATAGGTTGTGTACGCTTTCAGCCTTGCGGAATCACCAAGGTGGTCCTTCGTACGAAAGAGCTTTTTAGCGTAGAGGCCAGGGCTGACACGGGGCGACAGCACTACATAAAGCACGATCAGACACGCCACGACCAGAACTGTTATCGGGTAGCCCGACAACAGGTTGAATAGCCATTTCATATCCTTTGATTTTTAGATTGTTAGACAATCGGCCTCGTGCCCTGACCTCAGCAAAAGCAGCGCGGCTCCACAGCATACGCGTGCTCTTGCTT
Organism: Candidatus Melainabacteria bacterium; assembly: GCA_012965515.1. Taxonomy (GTDB): domain Bacteria; phylum Cyanobacteriota; class Vampirovibrionia; order Obscuribacterales; family Obscuribacteraceae; genus QKMZ01. The sequence goes on from DTSE01000170.1 coordinate 778, forward strand.
CAGCAGTTTCAACTGTTGGGGAGACGCATGGCGTCGCCTCTACAGAGGAAACTCAGGGGTACAGATGCCGTCTGAACCCTCTGCGCAAGCCATACAGCAAGCCGAAGAATGCGATTGCCGCCCAGAACGGATGCCCTGCTTTGAGCAGAGTGCCCGCGATGAAAAGCGTGATGCAAACTCCTGCAATTGCTGCCAGCATCAGACCAATTGCATGCAGAATTTTCATGGTTTTGTCATTTAACTGATGACTCCACCAGATTTGAGAACCTCTCTTTTCAGTCCACCGGGGATAAGCACGCGGTCCGACGGCGAGATATTGTTGTCTGCATCAAACTTCTTGCGAAGCTTGAGCAGAGGCTCGTCGAAGAACTCCGGCGCGAAATACGCCCCGTTGGCGTAGAGCGTTCCATCACTGCGAACTTCCAGGCGACCGGAAGGCAGTGCAGGGGAGTCGGACTTTAGGAGCATGGAAGAGAGAATAGAATGAATTGCGTCGTTAAGACCGGATTCGTTGGCCGGCGAAACGCATGTAATTGATTTGTCTTCGTTCTTGAAGACGGCGACAGTTTCGGGGTTGCCGAGGATGTCGAGACTACTGATCTTTTTCATTTTGAGTGAAATTATGGAGGAAGGCGCCTCTCGCCCTCCTCCGGTTAAACATGTAGGTTCGCATTGCATGCGCCCTTTTTTCAATTTTTGGACTAACGCATAGCTGCGTCGCCCGCTGCAAAACAGGGCAATGCATGGCATCGCCCCCACGACCAGCCTTAGGCGCGGCTGATCAACTGCAGCGCGATGCGCTCGCGTGCTTCGTCAACGCTCTTCACCTTCACGGTTACTGTGTCGCCAATCTTGATTGACTTGTCGTCAGAGAAGCCGGCTTTCTTGATGTCGGAGATGTGCACCAATCCGTTGATATCGGAACCGATGTTTACGAACACTCCGTACTCATAAGAGCGCACCACTTTGCCGGTGTAGGTCTGGTCTTTTGCGATCTTCTTAGCGAACTCGATTTTGTCGAGCCTTTTAGTCGCCAACCAAACCTTGCCGATTTTGTGGTCAACGCGTTTCACCTCAAAGTTGCGAACTTCGCCCACTTTAATGATGTCCGCGATTGATTTGCCGGGAACCGAAGTGATGTCGCGGCTGTACATGATGCCGGTCAGACCATCACAAAGCTCAACCAACACGCCTTTCTCGCCTTCTTCCAGGTTCAGGATTTTCTTCACTGTACCTTCGACGATGTAGCCGGCTTCCAGTTGCGCAACCAGGCTGCGAGAGTGCGCTGCCATTGCCTGCATGTTGCTCAAAACCAGGTCGCCGAAAGGACCGTTGTGAGGATTGCTTTTGATCACCACCACTTCCAGCGTTTGGTTCAGCATGTTTTCGATATTGCGGCGGTCGTTGGTTTCCTTGTAAGGAATGAAACCGCGGATACCTTTCATTGCACCATGATCGAAAACCACACGCAGACCAGCCACGCGCTGTGTGCGTTTGTCCTTTGCTACGAAGAACGCGCGAACGGTTGTTACTTCACCGCTCTCTTTTAACTCCTCAAGATGTTTCCAGCCCAGGTATTTAGCGTGCGAAACCACTGCTGATTTTTCGTAGTCAGCTTGGTCGAGCACCCAGAATCCTGCCTTGTCACCTTCTTTCAATTCGCCGGCTTCTTCGGCAGCGCAAAACGCGTCGAACTTGGTGCCGATGTTTACGTAGATGCCATCCTTTGTTCTCTGCACAACTGTGCCAACTACAAAGGATTTCGCCTTCGCCATCAATCCGACAGGAAGGTTAGACACCATTTCTGCGAACGCAGCGTTTTCTTCTGCGGTCATACCAAGTTCGTTTGCCAGTTCCGGGAATGCGGTTTTGAACTGAGCGTCATTTGCGGCGATTGCCAGCTGTTGATTTACCTTTTTCATTTCTTGAAATTTTGTGCCTCTTTCGAAGCGGTTTAACATGAGCGATTCCGCAACTACGGATCGCATTTACTAGATATCGACGCATCGCTCGGGCGATGAGGACAGTTGCTGTGTTTTGTGCTGTGGAGCTGGGTTTCTGTGGTTGCTGCTGCCTGATGCCGAGTGAGAAATCGATATTTGAATTCAACCTACGGAAAACGCCCCATTAAACACAACACATAATCCCCGGAAGCGACCGCGCAAACGCCCGCTCCTGCGGGCTTTTCTACTGATCGCTCGAAACGGATAGATAAATTCGTTTGGAAAAACTCAAATGTAAACTGACTCACTTGATCGCGGCAGAGCCGGTGTTTCTGCGCTAAGAGCTAAGCCTTTTATCTGCGGCTAAATCCAGTCAGGACAGACAAGAGCGGCGCTAACCCTTAAGAATCTCATTTGTTCGCTGCGACAAGTTTTTGTAAAGCTACTCATCTTGAGTTGGTAAAGAGTCTCATGTGGACAGCGCGCGCAGAATGAGCGCAAAGGCAATTCGCACAGCATCCGGCGATTCCTCCCGCGTTGAGACAAGACTTGTAATTTTAGGAGACTAGCCACATCTACAAGAGATGACTTTCAGTTTTTGAGGACGAAACACAATTCAAATCTCTTTTGCTCTCCAGATTCCTATTGTTAGTTTGAATCTATACACCTTTCTCACAGCACATAGCCGTAGGTAACAAAACTCAGATTCAAACAATGGAGAACAACTATGAATGCAACAAGACGGCGTCTTTGTACGGACGCGGAAATTCGCTCAAATCAAATATGCAGAAAACCCTTCACAGACGACTTTGGAAAATACAACGGTGATTGCAAGTTCCCTCCGCTGCCACTCGTCGTTAGCACACTTCTCGCAATCGTTCTCATTGTTTCCTGCATCGCTGTAATCGCCCAGTGATTAAACAACTGCTGTCCCAGAAAACTGACAGCACCAATTTTTGTCGGCTGCACGCCATTTACAAGCAGGTGCATTCCTGCAGAAAAAAGACATGTTAATTGCAACAATCATCTTTGCAGTATTAGGCATCGGCGCCGGTGCCTTGTTGGGAGCCGCAATCCCGGGAACAACTATCGCCGGTTTAAAACTTGCGATGATTTACGTTCCAGCATTTGTCGTTGGAGTGCTAGCGACAATTGCGGCCATTGCCTTCTGTTTGACAGGTGTCGGACTCTTCGCTTTTGTGCTCACTCTAAGCACAGTCGCAGCATCGTTACTGGGTTCGTTACTCGGATCTCTGTGGGCTCGCTACACTGGATAAAGCCCACCGTTGAGAAAGCTCAAGAACCTCAAAATGCTTTGTACTCCGACCATCTCGAAGATCTGAAAAAGCCCTGACACTTTCCCGCGCAGCAGAAAAACCATCAAAGCAACTTGCGGCGGCAACTTCGACACCTCACTAAATAGAACACAACCTATCCCCAAATGAGACCGCCCCGCACCGGCGAGTCTCACCCTCACACCTAAAGCGCTCCAAAAGCCGCTTTTTTATTCCCCCACCCTACTACCTATTTTAGTATCCAAATGCCAAAAAGTATGAGGCAACGGTAGGAGTTGAGGGAGTCAAAGGTGAGGGACGTTAGTCAAATAAATCACAGGCGGGTCGGGTCCCGCCTGCGATACTGTAGTTGTGAGAAAAGAACTCTCCACTCGAAAGCGAACGAAGAGCTTATCCGGAGTACTTCAAACCTGGACCTCCGGAGTCTGAGAGCAGGTGTTCCAAAAACAGGTTTTGCGACTGCCGCAATTGGTAGGTGTTTCTGCCTCGTTGAAACACGACAAAGAGAAGATGCCCGCGCCAGAGTGTGCTGATTTCGCCCACAAGGACGCTGGCGCCTTTGTCTGTCTGTTTCAACGTTCCGGTCTTCCCGACCAGAACATCCTTCAAATCGCTTTCCGTAAAACGCTTGTATATAGTCCCTTGATCGATACCAGCGATCGGCAAAGCATCGCTCAAATTCAGGTTGTGGGAAGCAAGCAGCTTCTTGAATCCACGCAAGGCAGCAATCATCGCCTTCGGACTGACACGATTGATGCCCAATCCTGACGTCGTGGCAATCGAAAGTGAATCACTGGACACGGAAAAGTCCGCACGACAAATGCGTGCAACGGCCTGCGGTCCACCAACTTCCTGACCGAAGGTTTCAGCCATTTGGTTATCGGAGCGCGAGAGCATATCCTTGAGCAAAGCAAGTATGTTAGGGCTTTTCACCTGGGTGAGAACGGTTGCTTGCGCGGGCGCTGCTTTCACCTGCGCGTTCTTCAAGTTAACCCTGACACCGGCTGTTCTCAGCGTTCTTGCGCGCTTCTTCTTAGCGCCTCCAAACAGCCGCTTCAGCGCACTTGCCGCTTTCTGCCCTCGAGCAGAGCCAGCAAACCCGAAATCAGAACTGACGAACAGAGAGGCTTCGACAGTGTTTACGCCTTGGCTTTTGAAAGCGGCGAAAACCTGCTGCAAACTGGCAGTGTTGAAAAACGGGTCTCGGCCTTGAAGGTAGATGTCTCCTTCAAAGAGATTGCCGACAGCAGAGCCGTCAATGAGAACTTTGGTTTCAAACTCGAAGTCCGGCCCAAAATGCTTGAGCGTCGCATACGCGGTCAGAACTTTCACAGCGGATGCAGGATTGTAGGCTGTGTCAGGGTTCTGTTCTTCAATCACACGACCGTCGAGTTCTTCTACAAGAAACCCATGCGACTCACGCATGAAGCGATCTTTGTCGACAATGCTGGAATTAGGAAACAGCTCCATATTGTTTGAAACAGGTAGCAACGCCATACTGTTCGAATCGGCAGCCACAGCGCCTTGCGCACTCATAGAAAAAATGAAAGTGAAAGCAACAAACGCCCATAGAAATCGAACGAATGCGCGCGACGTTTGACGTCTCAAGCCAGGCGCTCGCACAAACAAGCGCTGACTGAATTGCTTTGAGTTTTTCATCAGTCATCTCCATTGTTTTGCTGAAACTCGCCGGGAATGAGCGATCAGCCAAAAGTACATGCTGCAAAGACTTGCATGAATGCACAAACCAAGGGCAGCCAACGGACTACCCGACAAATGCTTTACCGAATTGATCGGAAAACGAATTCAAATGCCAGTCCCATGAGAAACATCGCGGGAAAGAAATCCAGACGGATCAATCCGTGAACATTCCAACGAGACTTTAGATACTGCTCCTCCGACGGTGAAGCGCCGAGAAACATACGAAGCAGCCACATGCCAACATATTCGAAGAGCCAGATTACGAGCGCGTAAACTACTCCACGAAGGAGCAAAGGCAGCGGGAAAATCACGCCGTTCGCCAATTGCAAAAACACGGGAGCAAAGGCATAGAGCGGCGCATACCAGAGCGAACTGTAGCCCATAAGAAAGCGGCGTTTGTCGCCTTTGAAATCGGTGACGGAAGTGAACAGCACTTCAAATCCCAATCCTAAGACCGCAAACAAAACCATCTCAAAAAGCAATTGAGAAAAATCAATAGACATACGAAACCTCCTGCGCTGCGACACAGAGAATTTGGCGCTAGAACTATCGTGAAAGGGTGTTGGAGAGGTTGAAAACGCGAAAAGGAAGGGAGAAAGAAACGTGCCTTGAAACTAACATTCATTGGTGCGCGCAAAAAACACTCGACACATAAATTCGCGCCTGCACTCGTGAAATCCACCGACTTCAACATTGAACGCGCCAAACTAGTATTGTTTGAAAACCCGCATCCGAATTCCGCAAAAAACAAGTCATCTCGCAAGGTTGCAGAAAACTAGTATCGTGTCGGCAGAATACTAGTGCAAACCATACACGGCGCAGGGGCCGGAGCTAAAGTCAAGATGGTAAAATCCAGACCAGATACCGGTTGGCGACCTTTCAAGTTTTCCTCCCCAGGAGCTCAGCGTGAATCAGCAGACGAAACAGTTTCGGCTGCCACAGCTCAAATTAGCGCACAAGGGCATCATCATTCTTGTGCTACCACTCGTTTTGCAGGCAGGTTGCTACGTCGAGTTAAAACGCCAACTGGCAGCGACAGAAGCGCAAGCGAGAAAAGCGGACGCGCGCAGAGAAATCGTTAGTCTTGTAAATGCGCTTTTCATAAGCGGGTTCGATTCATTCAACGCGCTAGTCACTTTCAGTGCATATGGTGGCAGCCATAGAAGCAAATCGCGTGATGAATATATTCAAAAATTGAAGTCGCAAATTGGTGACCTGGCAGACAGGCTTGAGCGTGATGCCAAAGAGCCACAAACAGCGGAAACTTTGCGCGAATACGGTCGTGCTTATACCAGAGCGTTCGAGTCATGGCATACTCAGATCGACCGAGGAGACCTGCAGGCTTTCTCGCTTTTCACCGGCATCGAAGAGAACAACAAGTTCAAAAATTCTGCACTTCGTTTCATGACCCTGCTCAGGAAAATCGGTGAAGCGCAACAAGCCAAGCTTGCACCGGAGAGCTCCAATGAATACAACACACGCGCCGAACTTCAACGCTCGATGGATCTTGCTGTCACATTAAGTGCGTTCATCGCGATTTTGCTGGGGGTCTTCTTCTTGCGGGGCACTGTGAGCCAGCTGTCGATTCTCAAATCGAACGCCTCAAGATTCGCACGCAAAGAGCTTTTGCATCCGCCTCTTAGTGCTCGAGATGAAATCGGAGAGGTAGACAAAGTTTTCCACGAAATGGCAAACGCCCTTACCGCGGCCCAAGTAAAAGAACATGAAATGCTCGATCAGTTGCAGGCAGGCAAAGATCGATTGGATCGAGTTATCGAAAATATTCCTCTAGCGGTGGTCGTTACCAACGAAAATGGCATCATCCAATCATTCAATGCAACAGCAGAAAAAACTTTTCACTACAACCGCGATGATATCAGCGGAAAACCACTAACAATGCTATTTTCGGGTAGCGAGAAGCAGGCAAGCGCCGGAGAATTTCTCAACTTACTCATCGCGGGCGAAACAGGCAAGTCCCTGCAACTGGAGGCGATTTCGTCCGATAAGGAACTGATTCCTGCGGAAGTTTCTACCACCCGTTTTGACAGCCCGGAGGGCGTGCGCTATCTCGCGACCATCAAGGACATCAGTGAGCGCTTCCGACTCGAACAAATAAAGCGCGACTTTTATGCAATGGTGAGCCACGATATCAGAACACCGCTTTCGTCAATAAATGGAATTCTGCAACTCGTACAGAGAGGCCGCTACGGCGAGATTCCCGACGAAGTCGACGAGAAATTGAGCACCGCCGAGAAAAACGTCGACAAGCTTTTGGCGCTCGTTAGCAAGCTTGTGGAGATTGAGAAACTGGAATCGGGAAACCTCGATCTCAGCATTTCCAGTGTCAAATTGAATGAGTTAATCGCGCATTCTATCGACTCAACGGCACAGTTTGCCGAAGCGCACAAAGTAGAATTGAAACCGACTTCCACAGAGTTCAAAGTAAAAGCCGACGCGCTCTACATCGGCAACGTGCTCACCAATCTGATCTCGAACGCCATCAAGTTTTCACCAGAGAATTCAAAGGTTCTCATCGAAACAAAAGACATGGGCGAATTTGCCGAAGTATCCGTCATAGACGAAGGACCAGGTGTTCCGGCGCGAATGCACGGGCAGATTTTTGAAAAATATCGGCAGGCAAAACCGACGCGCGACAGAGCAAAAGGCTTCGGGCTCGGGCTGGCGATTTGCAAATCGATCGTCGAACTCCACGGCGGAACTATCGGCGTGGAAAGTGAGGAAAACGGCGATCGTCCCGGCAGCCGATTCTGGTTTCGACTACCGAAAGCGTAGGCAACAAGCGTAGGCAACAAGCGTAGGCAACAAGCGTAGGGGCGCATTGCATGCGCCCATAAAAAGGGCGCATGCAATGCGCCCCTACAATGCGCCCCTACAATGCCTTAAGCCTTACCGGCGCCGACGGCTTTTTCCTGCTGAATACCCTGGCTTTCATGCGTAAATTTCTCGAACGAATCGACAATGCGCATGCGGAAAGCTTCGACCGCAGAAATTTGCTTGCGGGCTTTGTCCGCAGCCGGTGTACCGGGAGACTGTTTGGCAGCCTCCTGATATAGACGCTTCAGCTCCAGATCGATTACCTTATCGACCAAATCACAGGCGTCGTGAATGTTCAGCCCGTCAACGTTCAAATGCGAGATAGCGCTCGAAGCATCCGCAGCGGATGGCGTTTCTGCCACATAACCAACGGCCACGTTCTCACCGAGCTTCGGCTCTTTGTGCTGATGAGAAGTGAAAAGTTCGTTCTCACCCATTGCACCGGATGCTACGCGAATCAAATCGCCGAACATTTCTTTCGCCAACGCTGGAAGTACCGAAAGAGGCGCTTCCTCGCCTTGAATCACCCAGTTCTTCTTGCCCGAATTTGCACCAGGTTCTGCCACCAGAAATGGTGGCACCGTGTCGTCACCATACGTGCCGCTCTTAAACCCGATTGTCATCTCTACAGGGAAGATGTACATCGAGATCTTCTTATCGTCGCCACGAACGAACAAGCACCACTGACGGGTCGCCAGACGCCCTAAGTATGTTTTTGTAACCGGGTTGTACCAAACCGTTTCGTCCTTTGTTTCAACCAACTGGGGTCTTTCGCAAGAGACAAAGAGCTTCGTACCGACAGCATTCTGATTAAAAATGTAAGTAAGACTGGCGAACTCCTGGAAGAGCGCATCTATCCAGCGACGGGCGTCTTCAAAACCGTCGGCGGAAGAAGCCTGAGCTTGCTTGTCTTCTCTCGGGACAGCGCCAACCTCTGCTCCCAATCCGCGCAACCATTTGCCTGTTTCCGCCCCTCTGCGTTGTTTCAGATCAGTAAAGAGTTTTTGCGACTCGTCCGGAATTAATTCACGCAGCATGTTTGCAGCTTCATGCTCGGCTCGCTTATCAACAACTTCGGCACCCTTTTTGTCGATTGAGAATTTTCCGGACGCCCACAAGTCCCTAAATCGTGACATTTGCCAATTCCTCGTCTCGTATGTTGAAGTCGCCGCTTTATATGTATGATGATCAAGCGGAGCAGCGAGAATAGCATATACGATGGCTGACAACACCCAAGCGATTAGATTCGAACGAAAATTCTGCCCGAAGTGCCGGGGGCAATTCGAGCAGTTGGACACCTGCCCAAACGACGGGACAGAGCTGCGTGGGCGGGACAACGACCCTTTGGTGGGCAAGGTTTTCGCCGAACGCTACATGATTACTTCGCTGCTGGGATTCGGCGGCATGAGTGTCGTATATAAGGCTCAGCACAAGCTTATGGACCGCACTGTGGCAATCAAGATGTTGCACGCCGGCATCAAAGGCGACCCCGCTTCTTTGGAACGTTTTCGCCTGGAAGCGCAAGCGGCCAGCTCTTTGAATCACCAAAACATCATCGCTGTTTACGACTTCGGCGTCACGCCGCAGAGCGAAGCTTTCTTTGTCATGGACTTTCTGGACGGGGAAAGCCTGGCGGATATGCTGGAGCGCAAGGGACGCCTGCCGTGGGAGCGAGCGGTCACGATTTTCAAGCAAATCTGCGACGGACTGGGCGCAGCCCACCGAAAGTCAATTGTGCACAGAGACCTCAAACCCGCCAACGTCGTGCTAATCAAGGACGAAGGCATCGAAATAGTCAAATTGGTGGACTTCGGAATTGCGAAGCTGCTTCCCGGAGCCGGAAAGCAGCAACAGCAGTTGACGAAAACAGGCGAGATTTTCGGCAGCCCGATTTACATGAGCCCCGAACAGTGTCTGGGAAAAGACCTGGACATACGTTCGGACATTTACGCGCTTGGCTGCTTGATGTATGAGACGCTGACCGGACAACCGCCACTGCTGGGCGAAACCTTCCTGGAGACGCTGAACAAGCACGTCGGCGAAAAGCCTAAGCCGATGAACGAAGTCGTTCCTGACGCGAACATTCCAGCCGAGCTCGAGCAGATTATCTTCAAGTGCATGGAAAAGGACCCCAAGGATCGCTTTCAAACCACCGAAGAAATCCGCGACCAGCTCACAGTTCTCTCACTTTCCATCACAAACACCGGTGCTGGTCGGGCCGCCATTAGCGGTGCTATGTCAAAACCACCTGCCTCAGCCTGCCCTGAGACACAAAAACTGTCCCGGGCGAGCAAAATTGGCAAGTTTGCACTCATTGGCTTTGCCGGAGCTTCGCTAGCACTAATTTCCTTCACAGCTTTGTGGCCGGGACCGGCTGAAGATCGTGGCACACCGCTAAATAAGTTGATTTGGCAAGTAACTTTCGGCACCGGTCAGTCAGCAACTCAAGCCAATGATTACGAAAATGCGGAGCGAAGCCTTACACAGGCGGAAAATTTTGCGCGCGGGTTTGGCGATGGATATGCTCGACTAGAAGCCACCCTTAAAGCCAAGGCGGATTTGTACGCAAAATGGGAAGGTCATGCCCAGGCGCTTGAAAGCATGAATTTGGAGATCTCGAAAATTCAGGGAGATCGACTAAAAGCCGAACTGGCGCAACAAATGAAGGCTATAGAAAAACTCGACAAAACCGCTTCGAGCTCACCGGTTGCGCAAACAAACGCCAAACTGCAAGCCGAAGCACAGGTTCCAAGCATCCTTGGAACCGTGGGTCGGTTACAAGGGCGCAAGCTGTATTTCGAGCAAACCCAGCTTTTGGAGAAGGTTATCATCGTCTACAAAAAGCTTCTCGACGCGGATTCCAAATCGATTGCGAGGCTAGAAATGCCACTAGCTGACGGCTATCTGGCACTTTCGAAAGTCAATGAAGTACGCCCATTACTTCTGCACGTTTGCCAAGTTCGCGAAAAGAGACAGGCAGAAGAACCTTCTGAGTATTTGCATGCGGTTTTAAAACTTGGTCAATTCGATCTAGACCAGAGCAATCTCAAAGAGGCAGAACCTGAACTGAGCAAAGCATTGAAGCTTTCCGAGAAAACCACCGATCCGGATCTGCGACTGGTGACTATTCGCAGCTACGCAAATATGCTTATGCAGACCAATCGCAAAGCAGAAGCGCAGAAGTACTTGAACGAAGCGAATCAAATCGAAAAACGCTCGTCCGGGCTGCAGTGAACCACCTTTCACCCCAGGGTCTGCGCTTTCCCCGTCCAACCTGAAAACCCACAGAATATGCAACTTTCTGAAGTTTGACCAATCGTTTGAGTCTTTCTTCAATTGGCAATTTGGCGACTGCATCTGCTTCTAGCGAATTTAAAACTCGTAAAGCGCCGCCAGTGAAAATCCCTTCTTCGCTCATGGTTCTAAACGATAGCCAAAACCACGCACGGTTTGAATGAGCGGCGCTTCCGTATCGCGCTCGACCTTCTGGCGCAAACGCAAGATAGTCTGCCGCACGGTTTCAATCGATGCTTCCGAGTCCGTAGGCCATACTCTGTCCAGCAAATCGTCGGCGGAGAACACTTGCTTCGGATGCAACATGAAAAGCTGAAGCAGCGAAAATTCCTTTGGGTAAAGCTTGAGCTCTGAGCCCGCCATTTTAACCGTGTGCTCGACGGGGTCCAATTCTATGTCCCGCACCTGAATCGTCTTGTAGCCGACCACAGGAGGGCGTCTCAAGATGGCCCGGACGCGCGACAACAACTCGCGAATGTCGAATGGTTTCGTCAGATAATCATCGGCGCCCGATTCGAGTCCGGTCACCTTATCGTTCATGTGTGAGCGACCAGTGAGAAAGAGAACACCGCCTGTGCCCTTATTGCGTCGGTATTCCAGGCAGATATCCAGCCCGGTTCCATCCGGTAATTCCCAATCGAGCACCAGCAAATCATAGGTCACAGACTGAACGTAGGCATTTGCGTCCTTCGCGCAATGCACCGCGTCGACAACATAATGCGCGTCTTGGAGTGCGTTCACCACAAGCGCGGCAAGCTCTTTGTCGTCTTCAACTACTAGCAGTTTCGCCAAGAGGATGCCCCGTCACCAGTCAGAAGAATTATAGACAAATTTGCCAAGCTCTAATGATTGTCAGGACAAGAGCTATAACCTTCTACCGGTCATAGAAATATAAAATACGTTGTTTCATTGATTAAAAGCTGCGCTAGAAAACTTTCCAGCTAATCGATCACGCTCTTGACATCACGGAGTTTTCAGAACTAGTTTGAATTTGCTATTCATCTTCCCTTTCTGAAAACAACAAAAAGCTCACGGCTAGAGCCGCCATTTCCTTTTGCGCCATTGCTGCCAGACCAGATTCCGCTTTTCAGGCGGAACCGAGCCAGTACGAACCTTTCAACTTACGAACAGAAGGAACTAAATCACCTGAGCATTTGTGCTTCCAGATTTCCTTCGCGCTCTCACCTGCCCTCACGGTAAGAGCTTTCTTGCAATACCCAGTCCCGAAAGTTAGCAATGAACCTTCCCGTTGACGAAATCAACCTACGCGAACTTCTTTCCGCCGCAGGCTCATTCTCCGAGCTGCCGCAACGCTCGCTAAGCAACAAGGAACTGGCGGCCGCAAAAGAACGGCTGGAGTCCTGCCAGAGGCTTGTCGCATATGCCTCACTCGAGGCACAGCGGCGAGAGATCGCTCACAGCGAGTCTCTGATCATGCTTCAACGTGCCACTCTCGAAGTCAAGGAAGAGCAGGCACGAGCGCT
>DTSE01000171.1 GCA_012965515.1 Candidatus Melainabacteria bacterium
GGAACACTTCCTGCTCTATCACGGATTGATTGGCAGTAGCCCCGAGGGTCAGCGCTCGTTTCGCGATGTGCGTGCGGATTTTCTCGCTGCAGTAAAAAACAAAAGCAGCCTGCAAATGGGCATCACGCTGAAATTAATGCCTTTATTTTGGGAGGACAAACTCAAAACTATTGCCGCCGAAGTAAAAGACACACAGAAGGAAGCGATAATTCAGTGCCTGATGCCGGACAATAGTGACGGCATGCTCGCTCCCAATCAAAACCCACCTTTCGCCGAAGACTGGAGAGTGAGAGCCAATGCGGCTACGCTCATAGCTTATGTGGGGGATGCAAACGCTGCCGCCGTTCTTACAAAATCATTGCATGACACCGCCCGTAGTGCCAAGAGTGCGTTTTGTCACACGGTACTTGCACTTGCAGAACTCAAGACGCCGGCCGCACTTGGTGCTATTGAAGAATACCTTTTCGCTGATGAGCCGTGGTTTCGCGTCGATTGTATAAATGCAATTTCCAAATGGCCCTTCGCGCAGGTTGCGGAGATTTTGAGCGGCGCTCTTACATCTGTAAACAACCTGGCAGACTACGCAGCCGTCGCAGCAGCGCGCCATCACAAGCCTGCAACTTTTCTGAAAGACAAGAAAAAAGCTGTGCAAGACGGCGGCATGGCTATGCTTTTCGCACTTTGCTCACCCAATCACAAAGCCTTTTCGCCAGAACAAATTATGTCCTTTGAGGTAGCTTCGTGCTTCGAAGATGCTGTCAAACTGACTGAGGAAAATGAAACAGCACTACGATTGTGTGCCACCCTTAACTTGATTGACTGGATCGAAGCAAACAAGCTAAACATCAATGTTGGCGATCGTTCGGCCCTCGATCAAAAGACACTCGACGAGACAAAGATTTCTCTACTTTCGGAAGATGCCAAAAAACGGCTGAGTGAAAAGTTTGCCACACACGCATGGCAGAAAGAGCATAGCGGTGCAGTCAAAGATCTCGAAGGCGCCTGCCTTATCCAACTAATTGGACACATCGAAGCCGAGTCGCAGCTGGCAAAACTGGAAGAATTGGCATCGTATGAAGATTCACTCTACGCAGACGCAGCCATAGAAGCAATTGGCAAGATCGGCGTCGCCGCTTCTTCAGAAAAACTGATTCAGATTGGCAAGCGACTCGTCAATCAAGAAGCGCGAGCAACAAAGGCTGCAAGTGCGCAGCCAGTGGTCGAAGAACAGCAGAAGGAAAGCCTGACTTATTGGCACATTCTGAGCGCCCTGGGTAATTTGAAATCAGATCAATCATTTGACTATTTACTGTCAGCTGTTCAAGATCATGCACCCGACAAACGAGAAAAAGCGCTGTCATCGCTTGTTTCCGTCGGAAAGTCCTTAAAGCTGCAAACTGAAAAGGAAACCTTACTGCGGTCCATTCTTCTGGAAGCTTTCAAGGATCCGTCCACGCTTGTCCGACAGACAGCCATCGAATCCGCAGCGGTCTTTGGCGATCCATCACTTATTGAGGACGTCGCGACAATGGCCGGCGCCAAGGAATCGTCGCTGTGGAAAGCAGCGAATCGCGCGCTGAAATCGCTTTCACAACAAGGACACAAAGTGAAGGTACTGGCTGAGTTGAATAAAAGGGTGGCATCAACAAGCGACCTGACGCGCAAAGATCGGTTGATGAAACTGGTGGATGAATTGAAGTAGCCACAAGCTCTTTATCAGACACAGCGCAAGCACGAAAAGCCATGCCAGCATTACCTTTTCGGGACCATGAACATTCTGTCATTCGGTCGTGCTAAGGTAGTTAGAGGAATGCTGGAGACCCGTGAATCAAGCAGACTGAGGGTTTAGAGGTGGCTGAAGCCAAAAAAGGCGGCGGTTCAAACGGAAAGGGCGATAAGGGCAAGAAGCCCAAGGGTAAAGAGTCTGACGCTCCTAAGAAGTCCCAGGCAAACCCTGCGCCAAAAGAAGAAGAGAATTTAGCAGCCGAATCCAATACAGCTGAAGAAGCCGGTGAAAGCTCGGCTTCAGAACCCACTGCTGCCTCGACGCACGACGAAAAAACCACAGCATCCGCTGGTGATGCTAAAACTGAATCCGCTGATAGCAAAGCTGAGGCAACGAAGTCAGACGCAAAACCGACTGAAACAAAGGCGGCAGAACCCGAGCCCGCTTCTGAAAAGTCAAAGATTGTCGACCGCAAACCCGAGCAAATGCAGCAGCAACGAGTTTCGCGCATCCTCGATGCGGTCTTGGAAGAACCTGTTGAGGAGACAGCGAGTCACCACGGATTCAAGCACCCGCTGTTTTTAGATGTCATCCTCGCAGCCGGCTTGCTTGTCGCAATGGCAGGTTTTTCCATCGGAATGTTCAAGATTTACATTACCCACTCGGCAAAACAAAGCATAAATCAACAAAACTATCGAGCTGCAATTGCTTTGCTCAAAGGCACACCACTACCGGGCTTTTTCAATATCGCCGGCTCTGAAGATTCCGTAGAACTGCTGAATCGTGCCCTCTATCTTGATGCCATCAGTAAGTTGGAAATCAATCGCGACGACCCCGCGGCTATCGACGAGCTGCAGCAGATCAGACCAGGTTCGGGCTATTTCGAGCTTGCGCAGGACCTTTTGCGCGACAATTCACCGCCGCCCAAGCTGCAACTTGAAGGCGGGGCGTCACACGATGCCGATCCTAGCGATCCTGAAGTCAAGGAAGACAAACCGATAGTACCGGATGACGACGTTAAAGACGCCAGCCCGTAAGCGGTTTGGGATTTTCACGGAGTCGCTATTGAACGCCGTGTCCCGGCAATTGTGCGAAGCTTTTCGGCGTAGATGTAGTCTGGCGTGCCTTTACTAGCTTGTTGATGATGTGTGCATCAACGGCTGGACGCGCTACTGGAGCCTTTTCGTAAAGAACTACATCTGGTACGAAACGCTCATTCGCGCGCAATTTGGTCATCAGGCTTGGATTATCGCTACTTTCTTGCGAAACCACAATCTGCGAATTAGCGGCAACAGCGCACATCAAAGTGGCTGCCGTGGCGGCGATGATTGGATCGATTGTCCGTCTTACCAGAGAGGTATGCATGATTTTCTCCTCCCAAATGCCAACGAATTGGGTTGTCCTGCAACCACTCTAGTACCGGTCGGGCAATTTCCACGAAGCCTTAATAATCTATTTGAAATACTTGCAACATACCTGAACCGTTGATAACAAACGGTTCTACGGCTCTTTATAACAGGTAAATAATGTAGGGGCGCTGCCATGCTTCGCCCCAATACAAAAGGGTCGACGCATGGCGTTGACCCGACAGTTAGAACTATTCGACAACGAAATCCTTATAAGCGTCAGCTGAAAGGGCTTCATTGAGCTCATCTTTATTAGAAAGCTTCACCTTAATCATCCAGCCTTCTCCGTAGCAGTCGCTATTGACGAGCTCCGGCTCGGATGAAAGTTTGTCATTGACGGCAGTAACCTCACCACTGCAGGGCATGAAGAGGTCCGAAACAGATTTTACAGACTCAATAACGCCAAATTTCTCTTCATTCTTGAATGACTGTCCGACTTTCGGGAGTTCGACGAACGTGACATCTCCCAATTGGTCAGCCGCAAACGCTGTAATACCAATTGTCGCAGTGTCACCTTCTACACGCACGTATTCATGAGACTTGACGTACTTGAGTTCGGCTGGGTATGAGAGCATGCGGTTTCTCCGTCTTTTCTGTCTGGGCTACGAGCGCGTTTTACTGCAAATCCAAAGAGGCTCTTGGCACCCGCCATGAAAGGCCTCT
>DTSE01000172.1 GCA_012965515.1 Candidatus Melainabacteria bacterium
TCCGATTGTTAAATGGCAGAGCACAATCACCAGTTGTAGAACCACCGACAAGAAAAGGGCAGACAGAACCAGCTTCCTGTCATGCCAGTAGACCTTGACTGCAGAATTCTCAAAGCGTTTGGTTATCTTATTGTCAGCTCCCAAGAGCATATGACAGAGCTTGGGCGCAAATGGCAGAACAAGAAATATACCGGCTGTTCCGAGCAAAATCGGCAATTTCAGCTTCCAGGGAAGATGTCCTGCCGGTCCGGCAAGTATGCCCGCCGTGGCGAAGAGGAAAAGAACTGCAATGCCTACAGTGCGATCGGCAAGAACCGAATAAAAGGCACTTTTGTATTTGCCGGTTCCTTTCGAAAGGTAATAACCGCGAGAGAAGTCCCCACCTACGGTTGAAGGCAAAAAGAGGTTGAAGAAAAGTCCTACGTAGCAATATTGCAGCAAAGCCAGAAATGGCTTGCGGAGCCCTACAGCATCGGCTAGCAATTGCCACCGTTTCGCGTTAATGCCCACGGAACCAAGGAAGAAAGCCACAGCAGCAGTCAAATACCAACCGTTTGATTGGAGAGCCACTTCCCAGCTTTTCGACAGGTCGACCTTGCCGAAGATAAACAGACTGGCGAACATGAGCGCGCTAAATGACAGCTTCAGCTTGAGCTTATCTTGCTTCGACAATCGGATCTTCTTGGCTAAATTAGCCAAACCGCCGATGATTGGTAAGGATTTCAACTGCGTGCTGTCCACGTCGGATGCCGATTGGTTCTCTTCTACCACTTGCATAGGGGGCGACGATACAAGTGACTCATTTCCGGGTTTATTTTCAACCCTTTCAGCATACGCGGGAGAGACCATTTGGGAGGCGCCTATCCTATTGATGACCAGAAAATTCACTCAAAAACAGGATCAATGTTAGGTCACTAAAGACAGAGAGTTAAACCCCAAAGAGTTAACTTAGTCTTGATCTATGGTTATTTTGGGTAAAAAGCTATCGACTATTGGCAAGACGAGGGCTAAAATAAGAATTTGTTAAAATGTCATGGAAGGCGCCAAAAGGCTACTTTTCAGAAATAGCCTGAAAGAAACCTTCTGCCAATCCTTGAGTCTATAGGCCCAATCGGCGAAAAACAGAAGAACCAGGCCTGTCAATCAAAGTGAGGCACAGGACCGGGATTTGCTTTTATTAACAGAGCTTTGGCGGGTTCACTCGCCATGATCTAATATCAGTAGTAGAAGTCTTAACAGGGGTAACTGCGTCAGTGGAACAGAGAAGAGTAGCCCGAATCGGCATTCCTTTGGTTTTGTGTTTGCTATTTTTCGCTGTCCAGTGCTGGCTTTTGACGGGCGGCAGCAAAACGCAACCTGCTCAGATTTTGATTGCGGACACCTCAGAGCTCAAAGCATCACCTGCGTTGAGTGAGATAAACCGCAACATTCCTCCTCAAGTGCTCTATGCAAAAGCTTGGAAATTGCTCAAAGACAATTTCTACGAACAGGGATTCAATACTCAAGATTGGAATCGCTGGGAGCACCACTATGATGGCAAGCTAAAGACATCGGAAGATGCTCACAAAGCAATCGAAACAATGCTTGCCAGTTTGGCTGATCCGTACACACGTTTTCTCGATCGCGATTCCTTTGATGAAGAGAAGTCGCAGATCGAAGCGCACTTGTTCGGTGTTGGCATGCAGCTCGGTATGAACAAAGAGCACAAAGTCGTGGTGATTGCGCCCATCGAAGGGACTCCAGCATTTAACGCAGGAGTTCATCCCGGAGATGAAATCTTGGAAGTAGATGCAAAACCGGTAAAAGGACAGTCTCTCGATCAGGTGGTTAAGCAGATTAGAGGCGAGATCAATTCGATTGTAAGCATCACCTTCTTGCGCAAGAATGACAAGCGTGAAGACAGAAGAAAAATCTCCTTGAAACGGGCGGAGATTCCGATTAAGGCTGTGGCAAGCTGCGAAGTCTTGCCCGGAAATCTAGGATATATCCGCCTCGACAGTTTCATTTCTCAGAAAGCTAATTCCGAGATGAGACAAGCACTGAAAAAACTGAGCAATACCGACGGTCTGATCATCGATTTGAGAAACAACCCTGGCGGATTACTTTCCAATGCAATCGATATCGCCAATATGTTCCTCGATCATGGCACCATCGTCAGTACTATTGACAGTGAAGGCTATAAGGCAAAAACAGAAGCACAGAACAGCCCGATCACCAAACAGCCAATTGTAGTGCTGATTAACCAGGGTAGTGCTTCCGCATCCGAAATTCTTTCCGGTGCATTGCATGACAATGAACGAGCTAAATTAGTCGGACAAAAAACGTTCGGAAAAGGTCTTGTTCAGTCGATCAACAAACTGGATGATGGTTCCGGCATCAATGTGACCATTGCTCGGTACCTGACGCCGAACGATGTCGATATCCACAAGCAGGGCATTAGTCCTGACAAAGACTGTGAGGTCGTTCTCAAAGACGATGATTTCACAAAAGGCCGTGGTCCATGGTGGATCGATGTCACCTATTCCAACTTCAAGCGTTCACCTACGGACGGGAAAGATGTTCAGCTTGCCAAAGCCGTAGAAGTGTTGAAGAGAGAAGTCAGCAGTCAACCGAATCACAAAACGGTTTCGCTGAAAAAGCACTAAAGGCAAGGTATAGCAGGATCAATCGGACAGAAACCGGACTGCCTCAGCAGTCCATACCTTCGATCGCCTTGCCGTGGTGTCGCAACTGCGTCGTAGTTGAAATGGTCGTAGCCTGCTCCATAAGCCAGTCCGGAGCACGACGTCCGGTTAGTATAAGCACAGTTGGATCTTTTCTGTGTTCAAAAGCTGCTTTAACTGAATCCCAATCGACCAGCCCAACTCGAGCCACATCGAGAATCTCGTCACCAATAACGATGTCATCGCCACGCTTCAACGCTTCGGCGACAAAGTTCAAACCGGCAAGTGCTTCGGCTTTGTCTTCGGGCAGAATTCCATTCGGCGAGCTGTAAAGGCGAAAGCTCCCTTTGGGGCCTGCGCCGATACGATTGACACCCGAGTATTTGACTCGCAATTTACCGAAGCCGGGAGCTTCAACATTTGACAAGAGTCTGAGCGCTTCACCTTCGCTGGAATTCTCTTCCAGTTTGTCAAAAAAGGCTAACGTGACGTTTTTCCCCTTGCTCAGCGCCCTCAACATCACGCCAAAAGTGGCAGTGGTCTTTCCGCAGCCAGTGCCCAAGTAAAGCCTGATTCTTTCCTGTACTGCCTTCGCTTGGGGTTCTGATTCGGTTGTCATCATATTTTGGCCGTAGATTGGTTGAAGCAGTGCATATGATAGCCGGACTGAGCAGTTAGAACTGTGAATTTTAGAGGTCTATTTTTTGTTCTTGTGCTTGATTAGCTCTACTGGGACGGGCTTTCCTTCTTTGTCCACACAAACAAATGTAATGTCTGCCTCGGTTACAGCTACGCGGTTGTCGCCTCTCATAGATTCAACATCAACATGCACGGTGACTGACGTTGTGCCTACGACGGCTTCACCGACAAGAACCGGGGCGTGAAAGACCACTTCTTTTATCGCTACTGTGACAATTCTCTGTGCAGTAACTCGGCTCACTGCGGCGGCACCGGCAAGGTCGATATAGCTGAGGATGACACCACCGAAAATCGTGCCGTGTTTATTTGTATCTCGCGGCAAAAGAATGACACGGATAGCCGGATCTCGTCCCGCAGTCGAAATTGTCCTTATGCCTTTGGCAGGCTTTGCAGTTTTGCGTGCCAGGGACAGCTTCTCAGCTTTTGTCACTTTGGAAGCTTTCGCCGCTTTTGCTGCTTTTGCTGCTTTTGCTATTTTTGCTGCTTTTACTGTTTTCCTTGCGCTAGCAGTTCTTTCGGCCATGGTTTTACTTGCTGAATTTCTCGACTTCGCTGGTTTACGAGTCTTTCCAGCTCTGGCTGCCGCCATATCAGATCCCCTTCAAACTTTAGATGCACCGATTGTCGCAGACCAGCCCGCATCTTGATAACAAGCCTTGCTCGAAGTAAACCGGCATAAGAGATATCTCACCGTCAATGGTGGCAGCGGCTGCAAGCGGTTCTTTCAAAGAATCGGCTCGACCTGAGCAAAAGCTCTAAGTGCCCGGTCATGGCGGCATCTAAAAGGTTAGCTATAATCCAGATGACATCAACGTGCCGATATGTTGGCAACCCGCAAGTTTTTGCAAAAATCGCGATTCTACCTAGTGCCCCAGACGAGACTGAGAACAGCCCATACATTCTTGCTTGCCGCTGCGGCAACTACTTTTGCTTGCCTGGCAGTGACTGCGGCGGCAAGACCGGCTCTGGCATTGGAAGGTGAATTGGGGTCTTTGCGAGGACCGCTTCCAAGCCCAGTATCACCTGCGGTGCAGGCGAATATTTCCAGCTCAATCGTCAATGCCGACGCAACCAGCGCCGCGGCAAGCGAACGCGTTCAAAGCGAAACAAGCCAAGTTATCGACGAATCGACCGGCGGACAATCCAAACAATCTTTGGAAACAGTCAGGCTGCAGAGCGCCTCCGATTCGAGTTTGTCAGAAGCTCCGGGCGCCGTCCACGCTCAACATAATTTAGTCGATCCGCTTTTGCCTGCATCAATTGCGCAGTCTGTTTCCAGACCAGACGAGATGCAGCAATTGGACCTCACGCCCATCAGAATTCCTGAGCGCGGTGCAGCATTCAGTAATTTTGATTCGTATAAAGCCAAAATGTTGTACCGATTGCCGGCGCGTATGTTCTTTTCCGGAGTCTGTGAAAATTCCCTGCGTTTGGAAACCAACGTTTTTCAGACTTCGAGAAACCCGCAAGCTGACTTGGTTTACCGCGTACTGCCTAACCTAACCGTCGGATATGCAGTCACCAGACGAACGCGAGTAGCAAGTAATTTCTTCTTCTTCCGCGACCAGTACGCAGCCAAAGACAATGTGTTGAGCCGTAACATCTATTCAGTTGGGGTGCGCGCTGATCATGATTTCACCATCAATGATAAGACGACAATGACTGCCGGTCTCTTTTGCCGAGAACTATTTTTCAACCTGCAAAATGCCAGCACGCCTCCACTCTCGGACATCATTCCGTCAGCTGTTGTTGTGCGTCGGGTCGGTCAGCACGGAGCCGTCTATGGCAGCGTCATGGGTCAGGTGCGTTTTCAAAAAATGCTGGACCGCTTTCAAGAATTTGACCAATTTTATTCAGTCGGCTACGTGCTGAGAAAGAGTCCGTGGTTGTTTACGACCGACTGCACGTTTCTGACAAACTTTGGAAATAGCAATCTCAGAGGCGGAAATAATAACCAGGTCTTCGTATTAACAGGCGAAATTGCCCGTCAGTTGCATAGAAATATTCCGCTTGCTGCATTTGTTCGCGCAGAGCCAATCTTCAATATGGGTGCCAATTCAAGTCCGGGATTGGCAGGTTTTAACTTCCGACTCTATGGTGGATTGAGAGCTGAAGTATCGAAGCCGGCTATTTTTCCAACCAAACTGGCTGCAAAATAACTCTTGCTTCGGCAAAGGCAAACAGCAAGCGTTTAATTGGTATCGCCAATTAATTGAAACGCAGCCCAGAGTCTAGGATTAGGGCGATTAGCCACCGGTCCTGAAGGCGCCGCAAGCAATCTGTCCATGAAACCAATTGTTTTGATTTGCGCTTCGCGAAGGGCTGCCACTTTGGACTTGCCGGAAAGAAAAGATTTGTAGAACTCACCCATCTGATACTCGGTCATGACGTCATCGACATTCCATTGACTGACCACCACTGACGGTGCACCGGCAATGATAAAGGCTCTAGACAGACCGACAACACCATCACCGGTAATCTTTCCACGACCGGTTTGGCAAGCGGAAAGCACGACCATTTTGGCCTTGAGAGGCGGCATAGTTAGAATGTCTTTGACCGTAAGAAGTCCGTCATCAGAACCTTCGGGAGCAAGCACAAGTGCCGAATCCATAGGTCTTTCTTCCGATATCAATCCGTGGGTGGCGAGGTGGATAACAGAGTTCTTTGGTGCCAGGCTCCTATACGCCGCTTTAGTCGCCTGCGCACCTACTTCTATTGTTGATTTGCCGTCACCGAACAAGGCCGCCACCTTTTTCACTTCCTTTTCAGCGAACGGCAGTGTGCCCAGAAACGCAATCACTTTGGTAATTGGATTGCCGAATGCAAGTAATGTGTTGTCGGCAGGGCGATCTGATTCCGAGGCAATTTTCTCAGTGGCACGCAAAACACCAATCGCAGGCAAATAGCTGACAGTGCGTTCTTCGACCAGATACTTTCCTTTGTTCGACATAAGTGCCGCAAACGGAACAGAAAAGAGCGCACCATGAGGAACAAATGTCACCACACTGTCGGGTGATTCCGGCAAAAAGCTTTGCACTGGCTGAATCAAGAGTGCATAGAGATCCTTCAGTAATATTTCTCGTGACCTGTCTTGTTCTGCGAGGTCCTTGGGCAAACGAGCCGCCTGAGCGATGGAATTATGGGTATCGCGTATCTTCTTTTTCAGTTCGAATGAACTTATCACCACAGGCGGTGCAAGCTTAATTTCTCCGGTTGGACTGATCACCCAGATAAGCAATTTGTCTTTGAGCATGCAGTATTCGACCACATGGTTTTTGTGGCGTTTCACAAGCTCGACAATTTCAGACAGTGTAGGGGGCGCAGCATTGACCGGGCTGTAAGCAGAAGACTCAACGAGGGTGGAAGCTCTTGGGACGACTTTTACTCCACGAACAACAGATTCTGGAGAGCTGTCTGCCATAGCGACCAACTGCGCTGAAGGCGCCGATGTCTTATTCTCGCCTGCTCCATCGATTATCACAGCCACAGTGTCAGCAGAGCTACGGCTGACACGCCCGGCAAGCAAGTCAAGAAAGGCTCTGGCTCTGCCCTTTTCCGCCTGCTCGAGAGCAAGGTCAGCGCGCCCTGTGCAAGCATAGAGATCAATGAGTTCTAAGAAGCATTCTTGTCTCAAGTCCAAACTGAAAGTCTTAAAAGTATCGCGCGAGAGGTAACTTCTCTCTTTCTCAACCAATGAAACCGCTTTCTTAAGCTGGACTTCTGCTTCTGCGTCCTGTCCAAGCGCTCTCAGCGTCTTGCCCAATCCTAAAGCAACGTCCCAACGTGCTTCAAACAAACCCTGAGCTTCAGCTAATTGCGCTGCACTAGTGAAACAATGCCTCGCTTCTGTTGAATTCTTCATTGCCAAATGGGTAAAACCAAGTCCATTCAGCGACATGCATTCTGTTTTTGCATCCTTGGCTGTACGCGCGCTTTCAATGGCTTCATTGTATGACTTTAAAGCAGCATCGAATCTATGCTCCATGAAATCAAATTGTGCTTTATTGAACGCCAAACACGCAATGACGCCTTGATTTTTGCTTTGAGCAGCAAGGCTACGGGCCAGTTCAAACTCGCGCTCAAACTCACCGCGTCTTCCCATATCGAGATAGACAACGGCAACGCTGTTGGTCAGAAGAGCCTGATCCTCAATATCGCCTGACGATTCGAATAGCGCAGAAGCCTCGAGATAGTACTTGATGGCAGCATCCATCTGTCCAAGGGAACGGTAGCACAAGCCTAAGTCACGCAAAATTCCTGCATGTTCCCTGGCATTGGCGCCTGCTGTTTTGGAAATCAATGAATTGGCTTCCAAAAATTTGTCCAATGCTTTTTCTGCCTTTCCTTCCAGAAGAAGGTCAAAACCTTCCTCAGAAGCTGCAAGATACTGGCAGCGCTTGTTGTTATTCGCGTGTGCCAACTTGGATGCTTCCCCGTGCAAAGTGCGCGCATCATCGAAGTTTGCGGTGTCGGCTTCGGCCGCACCCAGAGCGATCATGCACTCAATTAGCAAATGCGAATCATTTTCAGCGCGAGCGATCTCAATTGCTTTCTTAAGTTCGGCTTTCGCTTCTTGAGGCTGCCGCATAGCTAATTGCAGCTGACCGATACTCAATAGCACTTGTCCCTGCAAAACTGTTTCTACTTCTTCTTCGAAATTTTTTGCAGCTTGCCTGTAGGTTGAGATAGCCTTTTCGTAGTTCCCCATATTGGCATAGGCTCTGCCTTGTTGCCTGTATGCCAATCCGATAGTGCGCAATTCTTCGGAACTTCCCGCCATCTCAATGGCCTTTTGAGAGCGCTCCAAGGCTAACTGATAATTACGTCTAGCTGCCGCTACTGCAGCCAAATTGATCAAGGCGTTTGCTTTTACAACAGACGAAGGGCTAGCTTCCATGGACTGTGAGAGCAGTTTCTCAGCCTGATCGAAATCACCAGCGAGCAACATGCAAGAAGCCATATTGTCGAGGACGCTGGCAATCTGATCGTTGTTCTTATTCTTATTCGCCACATCCAATGCGTCCTTGTACATTGCAAGTGCATCTTCAGGACGCTTCTGAGACATCATCAAATGCGCAAGCGCGATTCGCACTTGCAATGACTGCTCTTGACGATGCAATCTGTCCTCAACCGACAACGACTGACGAAAATACGTCTCCGCTTTACCTATTTCACCTACGGAAAAGAGATATTGCCCCAGTTGGTAAAGCGCATCCGCTTCAGCCTCACCCTTACCTTTACTGTTACGCGCCTTTTCCAGCGCAGCTTCTAATTGCAAAATATGTTCTTGCTGCTGGTTCGTCAAACCATCAGACTGACCTGGAAGTCTTGTTATCGTTGGAGCTTGGCTGGGAGCTGCCAGAGTGGTCGATGGCAAGCAGGAAGCTAGAGCTGCAAGCACTACAAATGCCCCAACTGTTGTGCGTCTGGATAGTTCAACAGTCCGACTGTTCACACTTACACCCTCGGTTAATCGTCAATTCCCTGCACCAGCAAGTCTTTAGCGCATTCTAAGCGAATCGCACGCAGGCTGGCCAGGTCGACAAGCCCGTCATTATCCACATATTGCCAGTTGCAAACATTAGCTCTGTCTGGTTTGAAAGCGCTACTAATCAGCAACTGTGTCAAAAAATTGGGTTTGTCTCTACTATCAGCTGAAGCGCTAAAGCCAAATCTTAAATTTCGTCCGCAAATGGAGCCTTGGAAAAAAGACCGTTAACGGTCTTTTTTCCAAGGCTAACGTTTCAATAGACAAAACAATGTCAAGCACTGCTAGCGCTTGCCAGCTCGGCTGTATTCTTTGAACTTGTGTGTTTCCAAGTATTCTGGATATGTGCCGTTGTAGTCGACGACGCCGTCAGGTGTGAATGACACAATTCGTGTCGCCACATCCGTAATCAAGTCACGATCGTGCGATACCACAAAAACAGTGCCCGGAAAAACGGAAAGTCCTTCACCTAGAGCATTTACTGCTTCCAAATCTAAGTGGTTTGTCGGTTCATCAAATATGAGAATCGGGTTCTTCTGCATCATCATACGAGCCATCAGCAGACGAGCCGCTTCACCTCCCGACAAAGCATCTGTAGATTTCTGCGCTTCATCACCAGAAAACAGCATTCGTCCCAGCACACCGCGAACGAACTGATGTCCTTCATCGGTCATATAGGTCATCAACCAGTCCTGTGCGGTTGTATGCTCCGGAATATCTTGATGAAAGTCTTGAGGGTAGTAACTCCAGGTGGCGTTATCGCCCCACTTGATACTGCCTTTGTCAGGCTCGAGGTCACCTATCAAACAGCGCAATAGAGTAGTCTTTCCCACGCCATTGGCGCCAATGATGGCAATTTTGTCGCCACGATAGACATCTAACCGAAAGTCTTTGAAGAGAGTCTTACCATTAAACGCTTTGGTCAGTCCCTCTGCACGCAAGATTTCACGTCCGAGCGGCTTTTCTTGCTCAAAGCGAATATATGGTCTTTGAATATTCGACTTCTTCAACTCTTGCGGTGCGAGCCTGGCAATTTCCTTCTTACGCGATTGAACTTGGCTGGAACGCTGACCGGCAGCGAATCTAGAAACGAATTCTTGCAATTGTGCTATTTTTTTCGACTTTTCGCGATTCTCAGCTTCTATCGACTGACGTGCTTGCAATTTATGTTCGACCATGTCGTCATAATTGCCAGGATAGACAATGATTGTGTCGTAGTCGATATCAGCGATGTGAGTGCAAACTGAATTTAGAAAATGGCGATCGTGTGAAATGACGATCAAAACACCTTCATAGTCAGCGAGAAATTCTTCCAACCAATGAATGGATTCAAGATCAAGGTGATTGGTCGGTTCGTCCAAAAGAAGCGCCTGTGGACCGGCGAAGAGCGCCTGAGCAAGCAAGACGCGAAACTTATAGTCTGTCGCCAAAGTGCTCATGAGATTCTCGTGCTGTTCATCGGGAATGCCTATGCCTCTGAGAATTTCAGCCGCTTCAAATTCGGCGGTATAACCATCCTCGTCAGCGATGATCGATTCGAGATCCCCCAGACGCAGCATCTGCTCTTCTGTAAGTTCGGTCAATTGACAGAGTTCTTCTCGTTCTTTAAACGCGCCCCATAATTTCTCATTGCCCATAACAACCGTATCTACAATTCGTTCGTTATCATAGGCAAACTGGTCTTGCTTTAAGACACCAACCTTAGAAGGACGTGACACTGTGCCATTGTTGGTTGGCTCAACTTCTCCGGTCAAGATTTTCATAAAAGTCGACTTTCCAGCACCATTCGGTCCTGTCAATCCGTATCTATAGCCGGGACTAAATTTCACGGAGACATTATCGAAGAGAGTCCGTGAGCCAAATCCTTTGGTAACTTCGTTGACTGTGATCATTTCTTAGGTTTCCGAGTCAATTCACAATTTCAGACAGAGCAAATGACGCGCACTGGCGCATACAGGCGGATTATAACCTCCGATGCGGACTTTCCAATATGAGCCAAAATGGATCTTTACGCTCGACGATTTCTACTCGATCGCTCAAACAGTACATAGAGTCATCAAGTTCACGGATTCTCATCGAGCTTAATTAGAAATCAGAGTTCTCTTTTGACCCCCTTTTGAGCAAGATAATCCTCTGACCCGGCAAAGGTCTTCAACAAAAATCAGCAAGCGACCGCTATTCGCGATCGCTTGCTGACCTGGGGTCGGGACTACGGCAACTCTATCTAGCGAAGCAGCCGGTGGAGGGTCCCCCTAAACAACGGGATAAGTCCTCAAAATGTGCTCGGCAACTGCCAAGTAAATGGGAATGCCCAAAGAGACGTTGTAACTGAATGTCAAACCCAAAGAAGCCGCCAGAGGCAATGTAGGAGATGCTTCAGGAATGGCAATGCGTTGGATCGCCGGCACTGCAATGTACGAAGAAGAACCGCACAGTACAGCGAACAAGGCATAGGTTCCTAATTGGAAAGGAGTATGCACGGCAAAACTAAAGGCGTGAGCGATGAGAATTCCTGTCGTGGCAAAAATGTTCGGAATAATCAAACCAAAAGCGATCAGCCCAGCTCCGCACTGTTTTAAATCCTTCAGACGCTTAGCAGCGGTCATTCCCATTTCGAGAAGAAATAGGCAAAGAATGCCGTGAAAGAGAACGACAAAGAATTGATCGTCTTGAGCGGTAACACTGTTGCCCTGCAAACGGCTTATGAACCCGATTACAATCCCTCCGAAAAGCAAGAACAATCCAGGATTTAAGAACACTTCTCGCATCAACTCGGCGGTCGAAGCATCTCTGTTTGGCTTGTCATTTTTCACTACCGAACGAGCGGCTGCCGCCACATGAGGATCACCAAATTTAGTTTCCAGCATCTCGAAGTTTCCTTCTCCGGCAATTTCATGCGCAGCAGCTTCTTCCTCCACTGAAGCGAGATTTGCTGGTCCGGCATAGCCGGTTTCCATCGGCATATTGCCTTTAACATCCATCCCTCTTTTCCTCAATTTGGAAACGAGATAAAGACCTACAAGGCATCCAGGAATTTCCATAATTGCGAGCAAGACGGGCATGTATGCTGCGAATGCAATATTAGCCGCCTGCAAAACACCCATGCACGTAACAAAGGTTCCAGCAGAGTCTGAACCATAATAAGCCGCCACTGTAGCCGCATCAATTTGCCGCATTCGTTTCACAAATGTTCGCAGGATGGCGAAAGCAACAATGCCTAAACAGAAATTAGTAACGAAGCCAATTCCCATGAATACGAATGCCTGCTTCAAAGTTCCACCGGAAAACGTAGCCAGTTCTTCGCCACCATGCCATCCGATCGAAACGAGCAAGTAGATGGTCAGTCCCTGATAGATAGTCTGCGGGAAATCAAAAGCTATCTTCAAAAGTGGAATTGCAAAGCCCATATAGAAGAAAAGCAAGAGTGGCTTAAACAGATTCTTTCTGAAGTTGTCGAAACACTCAGCGATTATTGAATGTTCGAATCTGATTACTTCTACGGCTCTGCCTTCTTTGTCAGCAAGAATTTCAATACAATCACCGCGCGTAATGTCGGTAAGGGCTATTCGCTTTCCGCCGGCAACAATTTTGGTATCAGGAGTAAGAGCTGTCCTACTGCGATCAGTATAATCTGATGTAATTGTGATCGAATTGGGATCAAATGCAAGAACGTACCCACCAGCGGTTCTGCGGGCGGTAATTTTTGTTATCTCCTTTTCGGCATTCAATTCAACTGATACAGCGTCGCCCTTCCTAAGGTCTTTGATTGTGGCTGGCACATTGTTCAGCACCACAACTGCCTGAGGGGCAATATCAACCACTTTCTCCCCGGCACTATCGGAAATCGTCAAACGAGGATAGCCGCTTTGCAGTGCAGCGATTTTCGATACCGGCTTTAGTTCTTCGGATTCATGCTGTTTGGCATACTCTCCGTACGCGGCCCAGCCCTTGATACCTATGAAAAGCCACAAACTTAGTATTGCAACGCACGCAAAGAAGCGAGAGAACTTTCGTTTCGAAAAAGATAGAAAACTAGGATTCGCTCTGTTGGACACTTTTGAAATACTTACTACCGTTGAACTTTTGTCTGTTTCGGAACCAACATCAGTTGAATCTTCTTGTCCATCTTGTCGTTTCTGCCGGGCTTCCAGTTTGAGTTTCATTTGTCGTGTATTCCTTGACACTTGAGGATTTCGCCCTTGTTAGGTCCCCCCGGAGTTGGCTGAAAGTCACGCTTGAGAGTGGAACTACTCAATTCTCAATCGATGTACTCCCAACCAGCCCAGGGACCGAGTGCGCCACTTGCAGGTACATGCAAGTGGTTTTTGCAAAACCTTTTACGAGAGCATTTACACAGGTCGCACTGAATAATTTGCTCACCATTGCTCAGCGTGTTAACCTGAACGTGCCTTAGTACAGGTCAACTGAGCACTGACACGATAAGATTTACACAGGGGCTTTCAAGCTGGTGTCAAAGATGGCCTTGGACCTATCAAGCTTCCGTCAAGATTCCGAAAACACCGTCAGCACAACCACTCACGGCGTCGACAAAGTCAAAGGACGAAATATAGAAAAGAATGTCGGCAGGGACCGACCGTGGCAACGCGAGCCGTGGGCGTCCGTGATCTCGGTGGCCGGAATAGGCTTGATGAGCTGCCTGATTTCGGTTTCACACGTGTCGACAAGGCTGGTGAATGTCTCTCTTCTCTATCTACTTGTTGTTGTACTTTGTGGTTCCTACCTCGGTCGCATACCTGCTCTTGTTTCTTCTATCTGCGGTTTCATCGCCTTCAACCTTTGCCTTGTCGAGCCAATTCAGCTTGATGCCAGTTCGGAATGCATTGCATTGGCAGTCTTCTTGATAACAGCATTGGTAATAGGGCAACTAACAGCCCTCCTTAAAGCACGTGCTGAAGAAGCGGAACTGCGGCGCTCCGAAATGGAGATTCTTGCAGAAGCAAGTTGGGCTGTAGCGTCTGAACCGGAAAGAGCTAAAGCTCTCAACAAAGTAATGGAGCTAATCTCCAATATTGAGCCTGTTGAATCGGCGACACTAAAACTGAACAACGAACTAAATTCGGACCGACCAGATCTGAAGCATCGTAGAGAAATTGACAGTGAAGGCAATCGCAGCGGTCCGCTTCTGCTGCAGACTTTTCCTATACTGCTCGAAGATTCTAAGCTAGGGAGTGTAATACTCACGCTAAAGCCAGAGCGCACACTGCAGTATGAAGAAAATCGGCTAGTAGAGTCTTTGGTAAATCACATCGCGGCGCTTCTTGAGCGCGATCGACTCCTTAAAGCAGAGGCGAAAGCCGGTGCACTAATTGAGGCAGACGCTCTAAAGACGGCCCTTCTGTCCATGGTGTCGCATGATTTTAGAAGTCCGCTCACCACAATCAAAGCATCTGTCAGCGCGCTTCTTGACGGCGCTACTCCCTGGGATCCGGAGATGCAGAAGAATTTGTTGGAAGCGGCAGACCATGAAACTGATCGGCTCAATAAACTAGTCGGCAATATTCTCAATTTGTCGAAGTTGGAAGGAGGCGCCTGGAAGCCGCGCCGAGAGCCGACAGCGGTATCAGAGCTTTTGAGTTCTGTATTGAGTTCATTCAATGATGATGAAAATGAGCGTATCAAACTGAAGTTGCAAGAGAACCTGAAAGACATTTTTGTCGACCCTGTACAGATGGAGCAAGTACTGCGCAACCTCCTTGAAAATGCTCTTAAATACTCGCCTCCCGAACAATCGGTTGAAGTGCTGGTAGAAAGTTTGGACAGACAAATCCAATTCAAAATTCTCGATCGCGGAGTAGGACTTCCAAAAGGCGAAGAATTGCGAATCTTCGAAAAATTCTATCGTGCTGAACCACTTGTGGAAAGCAATATCCCCGGTCTCGGCATTGGGTTGGCTGTATGCAAAGGGCTCGTGGAAGCCAATGGCGGACACCTTACCGCTTATCAAAGAGTCGGTGGTGGTGCTGTTTTTCAGATGAGTTTGGATTATGTAATTGAAACTCTCCCTACACAAAGCGGAAGTGAAAATGAAAGTTCTAGTAATTGATGACGAACCACAAATCAGGCGCGCATTGAGAGCCGGTCTAGAGCATAACGGTTACGAAGTAATGCTGGCAGGCAATGGGGAAGAAGGACTCGATACTGCAGCCCTGAAAATTCCTGATATCTTGATTCTGGATCTGGCGCTGCCTGGAACCGATGGATTCACCGTGCTCAAACAGTTACGCGAGTGGTCGAAAATACCAGTCATCGTGTTGACGGTTCGCGAAGGTGAAGAAGAAAAAATCAAGGCACTGGATTTAGGTGCAGATGACTATTTGATCAAGCCTTTCGGATTGGGTGAACTTCTTGCCCGCATGCGAGCCGTTCTACGCCGCGCCAACAGCGAAGAGAGAGAAGCAGAATCAACATTCTCATATCAAGGGCTTTTTGTAGATATGGCAAAAAGGCTCGTTTCTATTGATGAAATCGAAGTGCATCTCACGCCGAAAGAATATGATCTGCTGAAGTACATGATCTTGCAGCCAAATCGCGTGCTAACGCACCGACAATTGCTAACCAAGGTCTGGGGTCCTGAATACAGTGAAGACCACCACACCTTGAGAGTGCACATCGCTAATCTGAGAAACAAAATTGAATCTCATCCTGAACGCCCTCGCCTAATTCACACAGAGATGCGAATCGGCTACCGATTCCGAGTCGACCAATAACCCAGCTGCGCAAAATCACGCGGGCTTGCTAATCAAGTGCTGGAAAAAAGACCGTTAACGGTCTTTTTTCCAGCACTACCAATCACATGACAGATTAAATTCCCCAGCGTGGGCGAATAGAGCCTTATGAGCACCCACAAACCCTCTACCAGGTTTGGCAGAGGCTTGTAAAGGGTAAATATTGTGGGGGTCTGGAGGCTTTTACTATGACTAGCAGCGAAAGACGAAACACAATGACGCTTGAAGATATAAGCGCTTATTGGCGTCATTTGCGCTGTTCCGGAGAACAGCCAAATTTGCATCGTGTGCTCGAGTCAATTAAAACTATCGACACTGCGTTTGAGGGAGCGGCCAGCGTTCTCAGCCACCATTTATCGCCTGATGCCTGGTGCCATCTTCGAGATGACCTCTATAACTTATTGATTGCGTCGTTTCCCGGCTATTTCCTTATTTATGAGGAAGGCAGCGAAATTCCGAAGGACTCGACGGCACCCTGGCCTAATTCGGGCACCGTCGAGTTCTATCCTGAACAGGCAAATCGCCGCTCGGATGTTTACCGAGCCGAATTGCGACGTGTTCATCCAGCTATTGCTCTGAGCTTGCGCTGGTGTCTTGCAGATAATCGCAGCACCACTAAACCTGAAGATTTCGAAAGCTTCTTCAGTCAGATAAAAACATATGAGAGCGAAGACGACGAGGAAGAGGCAAAGCGACTGCTCGACCGCCTTTTTGCTCTCTGCGAAGACGAAGCTATAAAGTCCAAAAAGATTGCGCACCGTCGCTGGTGGCAAATTTGCTCGGAAGCCAACGGCACCAATGACAAACGCCTGAAAAACGAGCTTAAGCGACAGCTTTCAGAACTTCAAATGGTCTGGGGCGCACCCAGTTAGGGCGTCACTCACAGCAATACTATCTTTTCGGCAGCCATCGATTAGTCTGCCTCAGGTTTTATTACACACAGCCAGACATTAGTAAATCGGTCCAGAATTTAAGGTCAGCATTAATCCGGGGTATGCCCAGAAATGCCTTTGTAATTATCTTTTTGGATAATCGCCTTGTTTACGAGAACTTCACGTAGGGTCACCTACATTAGAGTCAACCGATTTAATTCCGCTTACTACGGACCCCAGATTCTATGTTTACCAGCGCCAATCTAGCAGCCTCACGGCTAACATCACTGGAAAGTCAGGATTGCTTCAGACGGAAGCCTGAAG
This sequence comes from Candidatus Melainabacteria bacterium, assembly GCA_012965515.1. Classification (GTDB taxonomy): domain Bacteria; phylum Cyanobacteriota; class Vampirovibrionia; order Obscuribacterales; family Obscuribacteraceae; genus QKMZ01. Next base: position 16,793 of record DTSE01000172.1, read on the forward strand.
TGAAGACTGAGGAATCGGTAAATGGAAAAACCCTGGGCAAAGGCCGTCAGGGTAAGAAACCTCTTGGATCGGCATTGGTTTCGGTGGCCGCACTGATTTCCAAATTGGACGAAGAGCAACCAACTCAATGGGAAAGCCGCTCGGCGCCGACCTTACAATTGCGCCCCTTCTGCAAACCCGACGAAGGTCTGAAATTATTTCTGCAAAGGGTAGAGAAACACCGCGTCAATCGCGAGGAGTCGCAGGCAGACGCGACACCGATTGAAGAGCTTAACTGGCTCGAAGCCCAAACCGTTACTTTGGATCGCGTGCCGGCCATCGAACGCGAAGTAAGAAGAAGCGCTTATTCGCTACTTATGAAACATTGTGGCACAGCAAGAGACTTTGTCACGGCTTCCGACAATCGATTCAATGCCTCCACAAGCATTCTGACTGCGCGCGCTGAAGCAATCTTACTGGCGGAACGCTTATTGCGCCGACTCGATGATGGCTTTTCGGTCAACACTCTAGCCTGGACTTTGACGGCGCCCAACACTGACAATACTCCTGCTTTATTTGATTCTTGCCGGACACCGCAAAACGTCAAAGTGACAGTGCAAAATTGCCAGGACTTTTCGAAAGAACAACAATCACTGAAGGACGCAAAAATGAAAATACTCCTCGACGAAGTCAGCCAAGAAGTATCACAAGCCGTTCAAAAACCTTCTCAAAGGTCTGAAATAGGAGTCCTGCCACGCTTGATCACTGGCATTCTCGAATCTGCAGAAAGACTGCCCAGGTTGAACGTAGCCGATGTGCCGGTCAATGCAATGGCGGCAGCGACGACAATCAACTAAAAGACGACCATCCACTGAATAATAGGGTTAAGACTTGCCCTGACTAGAGGCGCGAATACTGCGACCAGGAAACCTGGGCTTCATTTTCTTTGCCCAGCGCCTTTTGCACTTCGCTCAATACTTTGTATGCCGGTCTGTAGAGACGGTTCAAACTGGCCGAACGAGCAAGGGCAGCTTCTGCCTCGGTAAGCCGCCCAACCATTCTCAAACACAGACCCATATTGAAAAAAGCCTCGTACATCGACTTGGCATCAATGGCTTTCTGATAGCAAACAATAGCTTCTTCATGACGACCGGAAAGGTGTTCCTGGTAACCCTTTTCAAAGTGTTGCCTGGCAGACAAGTCAGAACCCGAGGAAAGGGTTGGCAATGCAGACGGCGGTATAGCCGCACCGTCTTCATCCCTTGTTGGTCTACCCGTCTCTCTTGTCATCCTTCCTCTATCCTCTACCGCTTTGAAAGTCTCACTTGGAGTTTCGTTTTAACAATACCTTGTTGAGAGCCTCCTCAACGTCTAAGCGAAATTCTGTTGCGGTTTGGTAACGTTCGTCCGGTTCTTTCCGCAATGCTTTTGCAATGATGGCATCAAACGGCGTGCCTTCGGCAAAATCATCATTATGCAATGAAAGAGGCGGCGGCGGCTCGAGCAAATGTTTCATCAAAATGCCCTCTGCACTTTCGCCTTCGAAAGGAACTCTGCCAGTCAGAGTTTCATAAAGAATAATGCCCAGCGCGTAGAGGTCGGTCCTTATGTCTAAAGGCTTGTCTTTTAACTGTTCCGGAGCGATGTATTCAGGCGTGCCGACCATTTTTCCTGTTTTGGTGAGACGCTTGGCGCCCTGGACTAAGTGCGAAATACCGAAGTCCACGATTTTCACCCAATCAGGGCGATCGCTGCGGTCTTGCAAGAGAATATTGTCAGGCTTGAGATCGCGGTGAATAATGCCGACACTATGCGCTTCTTGCAAGCCTCGGCAAATTTGAATGATGATACCGGCCGCGGTAGCAAAAGGTAACGCGCCCTGACGAGCAATTTTGTCGCCAAGCGACTCTCCCTTGATGTATTCCATTACCAGATAAGGTTCTTTGGCGTTCAAAACTCCGTAGTCGAAGACCGTAACGATGTTCGGGTGAGCAAGTTTGGCTGTGGTTTTACTCTCGCGTTCAAAACGCTCGACAGCATTCTTGTTGGAGAGGAGCCAGCCTTGCATAACCTTGATCACGACCAATCTTTCCATTTTGGTGTGATAAGCCTTGTAGACAATTGCCATGCCGCCCTCACCAAGGATGGACTGCACTTCATACTTGCCTTCTATTTTCTTGCCGATCAAATTATGGAAGAGACCGGTGTTCTCGTCGTCGAAGGTCTCGGCCATCTGAGTGGGCTTACGCGGCTCAGCTTGATTGCGACCAAAATCGCCGGAACGCGCTAGCTCCTCATCAATTGGAGGTGCTGTATCAGTAAGATCTTGAACTGAAGATTGGAAGGAAGCTTGAGGCGAAGCCACTGGCTCTGTGGGCGGTTTGGAAGCCTGCGGCTGTGCAAAACCTGGTGGTGCAGCAAACGGAGACGGTTTCGGTTCGCTCTGGGCGGCTTCCGCCCTAACTTCCACGAGCTTAGAAGCATCGGCAGGGCAAAATTGAGCGTAAGCTGGATAGAGCTTGCCACACTTGGAGCATTGCTTGCCAGCTGCGCCGTTCGCTTTGTTTTCCGCATGGTCGTCCACACGCGTTCCGTCAAAGCCGCAAAACTTGGCACCAGAAGGCAAAGCGCGTTTGCAACTGGCGCACACCTTTCCTTTTCCTGCTTCGGTCTGACCCGACCCTTTCATGTGGACGAAACTCCCCCTCTTATGTATTTTCCCTGAATTGCCGACAATTGCCAGACACCTGGCAACTAAGGTCAAATATGTCGAGGTGGCAAAGAGATCTTTTTGGGATAGCCAAGAATTGAAGCGCGCGTTTTGTCAAACTCAAAAGGCGCAAAATAAACAGTCTCGAAGCCATGTCCTTCCATACGCAACCGGTAACTTTTGCCGGGCAGCAGATTGTCAACCACAAGCGTCCCTTTCGGTCCGGTTTCACCAATAATAAAGTCCTTGCCTTCCAGATTCTCAATGAGCACCGTCATCCACGGCACTTCGGTATAAATCGCCAAACCTTGACTGGGCAAGCAAAAGCGAGCAGCATGCACAAGCGCGCCGGACTGAAACGCCAAACCCGCCAAAACCAAACCGACAACAGCGCCGGCACAAGCCCAAATGACGCTGTTGCCAGGCTTTTTACCAGTCTTGTCTTGCGAGCGCATTCTGTCTTGAGCGACTTGCGCACTTACTGCTTTCACGCGGTTTCTGGTCACGCTCTGAGCGGCCGATGGCCGTGTCGTAGCCAATACCGGTGTGTGCTTGGCTTCTCTCAGGCTGCCGATTTCAATGGAATCGCGTGAAACACCTTGAGAGGTATTGGCACCGCAATGAATACAGAAGGTGTCATTGAGTTCATCAAAACGCCCGCAACTCACACAAGTTCTGTCAGCCCGCTTTGCTTTGGCAGGATTGAGCACAGTTCCGCAAAAAATGCAGAAGTGCATGGCTCCATCATTCTGCTTCTTGCAAGCGGGGCAATTGGTTGTGGTATTGGCGCTACGAGACATGTAGCGATTGTACCAAGGTCTCAGCTTACTGCCAGATCCATATCCAAGTCTTCTGCTTTCTCGGCGATCTGCCCGGCTTCGAGCAAAGCAAGCGCCTCATTTATCGCTTCCATACCTTGTTCCGGGTCGAAACTATGCGTTGCATATGCAGGCTGAAGGGCCAATTTGCCGAATGCCTGCCCGATTTCTTCAGCGGAAGCCTGACAGAATTCGGCAATGTTGCTGCGCTGTTCTTTGATCGAGAGAGCAATCGCCACGGCAACCTTATTAGAAACTATTGCACTGACTGCATCTTTGGCACTCTGCCCGCTCACGACAGCATCGATAATTTGCTTTACCTTAGCCGGTGCGGTGGTCTTTAGCCGCTCTTCCACTTCCAGCTTGGTCAAACGCTTGATCAATTCGCGTCTGAATTCAGGAGTTTCCGGCTGTCCACCAAACTCTTCACCAGCTTTTTTGATCTCGTCTCTGACGCGATCGCGGCTCAGCGCGGGAAATTTCTCTGCCAGCTTCTGGGTAAATCTCAAAGTCCGCACTTCCCAGACACCGCTAGTTTGCAGAATTTGAGATAGTTTCGACCATTCGGTACTCTGCGAGACTTTAATGAAAGACTCTCGTACAGCCTCTTTGCTCGCGATAGCAGTGACGATTTGTTTTTGACGCGCCAGGATCAATTGCTGCCTGTTTGTCAGGAAGCGCGCCAGCTCTGTTTCATCCGGAAGGCTCCTGAGATTTTGCCCGAAATCTACAACCGGCGCATTTACAAGCGCAGTAAGTGTTTTTTCCAGGTCGAATGCCGGATCGATGCTAACCCGCACATAGACATAATCCTCCTGCCCCGGTTTGTCCTCCTGAGCAAGAAAACTTCCCGGTCCAACATGCGCGACAACCTGACCGGTATGACCGTTCATTTGCACAACGAGAGTACCGGCTGACAAATAAGGTGTACCAATAAGCACGCGTGGAACGGCTATAAAGCCATCTTCAGACAATGGCCGCACATCTATCTCCCGACCGTTTACGCCCACGCCGTTAACGCCGGCAGCTGAGACCAGGGCGTCGATTTCAGTCAATGAATTGGCTGCTTCAACAACCAAATTAACTTCAGGATCTATGGACAGAATAGATTCTTCGGCAATCAGCCTGGACAATTCATTGGCTAACGATGCGCCAATAGAGCGTGCCTTTACTTGAGCCATGCGGGCTACTTCCGGGCAGATCTCAACTTTGCTAGCCATCTCACAAACCCTCTAGTTTCGGTCCCAGTCGGTGGTGTTTCATCCATCCACAGGTAGGTCAACGGGCAAGCCCGGAAAATTAGTCGGAAAAAATACCAAGGCAAAAATTTTGTCTGAGGACCGGCTCCTTATTAAGGTCAATTTGCAAATAATCCTCGAGTTCTGCCCACGTGCCGAACGGCCGTCCTCGTTCGATTCGTTTCGCCAGGCTTGATTCAATTCCTGATTTCACCAATTCATCAAGCGGAGCCGAATTTATGTCTTTGCGTCCTTCTACAACAACCTTTAGAACGCAGCCGCGACCAAGCAGTTCTTTCAAACCTGTTTCGTTTACGAGTTGCAATTCGACCAGGTTAGATAGATGGGGGAACGGTCGCTTCTCGCAAACTTTCTGAGCCGTCACTTTATCCAACCCGAGGATATCCATAAGGTCGCGATTGGTAGCCGAATTTATATCAACCGGCACAAAAGCCGCCACCGCACCTTTAGATTCAAGCTCTTTCAAGCGAGCTTCTTTCAAAATCGATTTCTCAACCAATTCCAAAAGTCGCCTATATTGGCGCTGAACAATCAACCTTTCCACTTCACTTTCGGTCATACCCAGTTGCTGATTGAGTTCACGACGCGACGCACGATTGACGTTTGTCTCTTTCTGCCAGCAATCCGCTATACCAGGCAGGTTTTGCCTGATCCCTTCGCGGACCATAGACAAACCTTTGTCGAGCAAAACCTGACAGCGAGCGATCTTACGAGCCTGTGTCTCACCGGGCAACTGAAGAACATCGCAGCATTCCCTCATCGTCAGTTCTTTTCCGGCGCAAGAGAACTTTGTCAATCCCAGCCCGAACATGCAATCAACGACTTCCAGAGGCTCTTTCGGACTTTTCTTATCCGCGAGCATTTTTTCCAGCATGTCACGCAATTGATTGAGCTGACTGACTTGTTCTCCGGAAATAGCCTGGTTTTCAGGCATGTACTGACTATCATCGGCAGTATTCTGCCGCGGATCTTCCTGTTCGGGATCGAGGTTTAAATCCTGCAGGGTGCTCTTTTCCCAGTCCCATTCTTCCCTTATATAGTCAATTGCCTGATTGTGAACGGACCGCTGAATATAGGCAGGCAAAAGCACTTTGAACCCATCTTCGGCGTCCTGCAGCAAATGTTTGCGAACAGCTCCATCCAACTTTTCAGCCAGCTCGGTGGCAATTGAGAGAGCATGCCGTTTTTGCTCATCTGCAGGAACGCGGCGCTGCACGAAAAAACGCTTCAAATTCTGGTTATTGGCGACCATTTTGGCTGCCAAAGGCTGCAAATAATAGTTCCGAACCAGGGACAGAAGCTTCTCTTTGTCCTCCTTAAGTACCTGGGCCTTCTTGTAAAGCGCCTTGGCACCTAAACGTTCAAAAAGCTCGAAAAGCCCAATAGTTTTCGACTTTCCGGGCTGTAATCCGGTCAGACCTTTTGCTTCGACGAATCCTGCGTCTTTTGTAAGCGAATCGAAGATCTGACGCCAATCGGGCGCAATATCCAGCAGTTCTTCAATTTGACCCTGACTTGTCAGCACGTCGACCTCGGAAGCCCGAACTTATCAAGAATAAGCTCTTCTGCAGCAATCGTAAGATCATATCGTCTTAAGGCAAAAGGTAGTGCACGCGGTCGTCTGCCAGGTAAGAATTGGCAATCAAAAATGACAAGGTTATGACCCGAAGACCCGGCAATCACTTATAATCCTGTAAATAGCTTCCCAATCCGGTCACGCCGGCCGCGAATCCAAGGGAAGAGCAGGGCTGAGATTAGAAAGGACTTGGGTCTAAGTACCTCTGATGGACAACCAGCACAAGACAAGCGGGGTTCCCGAAAATCCTGATGTCTTCAGTGCCGCACTGGCCAATGTAATCAGGCTGGACGGCGATAAAGAGACGATCATTGGTCAAGCCTGGAAGGCGGCGCCCAATCTTCTTGTCACCTGCGGCCATGTGGTTGAGCCGTTTGCTTCCTCCTCCAAATCTCTACAAATCAAGTTTCCAGCCTCCGGCAACCGCTATGCAGTAAGAGAAGTCAGGTTACATCCCAACTTCGCAAGGCAGGCGGATCAATTAGTCACATTCGATGCCGCCATATTGCTTGTGGATCTCTCCGGTCCGGAACGCGAGGCGAGCGCGCTGCCCATTACTTACTCGAAAGAACTGAAGAACTTCCAGCCTCTTTCTGCTGTGCGTTATCCCGTTCACCTCGGACAATACTCATCGACACCGTCGCCGCTTGCCCAATTGGGCCGGATGCTGGGTGAGTTGAGACGTTCGGACAGTTACCATATACTTCACGATCTGGCTCTGGCCGCTGGCGACTCGGGCTCACCGATTTTTGATGACACTTCGGTCGTGGCGATGCATTGCGGAGACACCGCCAGCCTGCCGGGGTTGAATCTGCCCACCACCTCCATAAGATTGGCTTTATGGGTGGATGCTCTCAAAGAACTGGGCGTTGAAGAAAATCTCAAATTGGCCAAACCTCGCTCCGGCAAAGTTTCCGCATCGCCTGTTTTAGCCTTTTGTCTTGCCGCTGTAGTCGCCTTTCTAATTGGCGGTGGACTTTTAGCCAAGCCACTTGTAGATTCGTGGACTGTAACTCAGCCGCCAATCATGCCGATTTCAATCAGTTTCAATAAACCGCGCACTGATTACTACGAAGGCGAGCCTCTCATTATTCAGTTCAACACAACCTCCGATTGCTTTGTTCACTTGTTTGAAATAGACGGAAACAAAGTCACTCTCATCTATCCGGAAGCCGGCAGCCAGGTTCTAAACAAAGCAGGGCATCAGGCATATGTGAAAACGATTGGTGACAGGCCGATTGGTGTGGGCAAAGAGCCTTCAAAATTCCTCTGGGTGGTCCTCCTAAATTCCAAGGATCGCTTGTTGGAGGACAGGGACCGTAAGCAAAGCGATGACAACATTGGTTTGCTTAACATCAGTACAGACGAATTGATGGACAGAATTGATAGGATAGCTAAAGAGGACCCGCAAGGAATCCTTCATGTGGCTATGGATGGTCCTATAGCGACAAAGTCGGCGCCCGCTCCTGAAATTAAGAGCAGTGCCGATTCTGGTCAGCAGACGCAGACTCAATAGATCAATTGATTTTGTTTCCAAACGATTCAATTGCCTGGAGAGTTCAATCAAGAATCGCACTTGATCTTGTGTCTTCTCGCTATAACATTTTCAGCAGTAGGCAATATCTGATCAGGATTCACAGGGATCAAAACTGAGGAAAGCGGCATGAGAGCAGCAATTCGAAATTTGGCATTGGCTCAAGCATTGGCGGTGGCATTTACTTTTACAGTTGGCAGTACTATCTCATTTGCTGAAAACGCAAAGGATGAGCCGACCGTAGAAGATCTCAAAAATTCCAAAGAACGCAATGTAATACTTCTGCCGCGCTCGAGCCAATCGATTTATTCCAAGACGGAAACGAAGCCTTCGCATGTAACCGGACGCTCGATCAAAAACACTCAGCCGGCAAGAACAGTGAAAAAACGTCCACCGGTGCAGGCAAAAACTCCAGCACAAACGGTCAACCCGCCGGCAAAAGCAGCAGTCCAAACGGCAATGACAGCATCTAGCGTTCCGTCTAGCGGAGATTCAATCATCAATGTCTGGTTGGATAAAAAAGGCGCGACTCCTCAGTACAAGAACGGTGACAAGATGAAGATCAACGTTTCTGCTTCGCAGGACTGCAATGTAATGATCTTCGACTTTGATGGACGAGGCAAATTGACTCAGCTTTATCCCAATGAGTATCAACAAAAAACACTACTGAGAGCCGGTGACACCATCACTTTTGGCGGGGCGGACAGTCCTTTCGACTATCAAGTCAGCTTGCCCAAAGGAAGTACTCACGCGCAGGAGAGAATATTCGTCTATGCATATCCTCTCACTGAGAAGCCTTTGTCCATTGCACTTGGCACCGAAGACGGCACTCCGTTTCGCTCGGGCGAAATGACATTGGCTCAGTACAAGAAAATGGTTGCTGAATCAAAAGTGTTTTTCAACAACTCCAACAAGAATCCGCAGACAAGTAACGATCGCGATGTAAAAATCGTTCCCAAAACACCAACCGGTGCTCCGGCTCTAAAACTTGTTGTAGCCGACGATGAAAAGTCCGGACAACCGAATAAGAAAGAACTGAGTTTCACTATTCACGCCAACTGATAAGCATTTATTACACCAATTAAAAAACCGCCCTCGAGTCTGAGAGCGGTTTTTTTTAATTGCTGATTTGCTAGACCACTACTTACACTTCTGCTTAGTGGTCACTCCCGCTCTTCTAGATCAGTCTAGATCGCCCATGCTGAATTGTTCTTTCGAGAATGGTTTGTCGCATTTGAGTGAGTTCTTGAAACCGGCCTGGCTGCCATCGATTGTGCCAGATACAAGTCCGATAGGAAGGCCAACCAGAGCTGCCAATCCTGTCATTACGGGATTGGCATTATCACCGGCCACCTTTTGGGTTTGATCTTTTGTGTTTTCTGCCGACTTGCGAACAATTGCTACAGGCAAACCAATCACCATCGCAGTCGCAACTGAGGCACCTTTCATAGGCATACCGACTACTACACTCAGAACGCCGTCATCGTCGGCGAATGCAGGTGTGACAGCGACTGTACTTATCGCTAGACCGGACAAAAATGCCGCACATAGTTTCTTCATTTCTTAACCCCCAGGAAACAAGTTGCCCATTGGCAAACTTAGTCTCTTCAGAGTAGCCCTGGGCGGGTGTATGCGTCAAGCAATCCAACTTATATACAATTGTCAGAGAAGCACCAGAGGAACAAAAGGCACTGCATATAGTGCCTTTTGCCGTCTGAGTTTCAGTGTACTCCGTTTCGCGTAAGGCACCTCAGACAAAACTCAATACTTTCGATTGAACTCTCCTCTCTCTAATAACCTGGGCGTCCCATTTGCAGGCGCAGGATCAGATCGGCGTTGAGAATGCTGCCTGTATATCTATCGCTGTGGACAAAATGATCGAATGCGGCAGGGAAATCGGTTTGAGCGAGAGCGACTTCCTCCGGACTGTAATAGCCAACGAATCCTTCGCAGGTATAGGCGGGCTGATAGCCCTCGCCAGGAGGTGGCGGTAAGTTTTGAGAGCCGCCACCGGTTCCACCGGAACCGGAGCCTGTCATCACGGGGAGTCCATCTGGAAAGCCGTCTTGAGCAGAGTGTCCTCTTTCACCAGACTGTGACCACTCGTTCTGGTGAAATTCATCTCCCCCCCAGGCATCAGGCATATAACTGCCATGTCCGGTAGTCAATCCGCTGTCTCGTTCATCCATTATGCCGGTGTTAATTCTGTGGACTTTACTAAAACCCATATACGGAGGCAATCCATGAGTGCCTTCATCACCATAAATATGAGCTGCATGATGTTTGGCTTCTTTGACAAAACTGTCCATACGAGTAGGAGGCAGCCCATTACGCCAATCGGAGGGAAAGTTAGCCTGGTATCTCGCATCAGCTTGGGCTTGGGCGATCATCTTACCTCTCGCCAGAGCAGCCCTTTGACTTTCCTGCACGTTCCTTTGATTTGCAACTTGAGTCCTTTGGAAATTCCCATAACCCTGTGCCTGAACAGCTGTTGCGGACAAAAGAAAGAAAAGTGCCGTTAAGTATAGAAACGAGAGCTTCAAATTCATGCCGAACCTCAAATAGCGATACCTGCTTATGTTCAGGACCCTACCAGTTGTCATTGGCGCATTTATGGCGCAATATTGGCAAATTGGGGGCAAGCCCAAAATTGATGATTTGAAATGCTAGATTGAGCGATCGTAAGAGACATATCTCCGAGCGCTAATGACTCTTTCTCTAGGAAAAAAAGCTCTGATACTAGTGGCTGTGCCTTTGGTATTTGAACTTGGATTTGTGGCGTCCTTTGCGTATCTAGTCAATCAAGTAGACAGAGAGAGAGCACGCGAAGCACATGCGCGTGATGTAGCTGGACATTTGAACATACTGCTAAGACTGGTCATGGAAAGAAGTTCCTCGCTCATTGTTTCTCACTTCACCAGTCGAGAGACGTTCAGGCGACGAGCAGATGCTGCCAAGAAGAGGTTTTACAAAGAGAAGGAAATCATTACTGGCCTAGTTGCTGACAATCCGCATGAAAAAGAATCCTGGGACAAAATCTACAAATTGATGGATGACGGAGATCGTTTTTTCGATCATGCCAAAACAATGGTGGATATCGGAAACAAGCTTGCCGCCGGGATGGAGATGGTAAAGGTCAACCGGCTTATGGCTGATGTCTTCCAGGCAATCGACCATCTCGTGGAAGAACAGGAAGCAGAAACGCAAGAGACAAAGAAAAAACAAGCCGAGGTTCGCGCCCAAATCGAGATTCTCATTTATGCCGCGGTCTTTTTAAACATCCTTCTAGCAGTCGGATTGGCTCTGTCTTTTAATCGCAGCACCGCGCAAAGGTTAAAGGTGTTACTGGACAATACCTACAAGGTTGCGTCTCAACAGCCACTTTCTGCGCCGCTTCGAGGAGATGATGAGTTAGCTCATCTCGATCGTACTTTTCGAAAAATGGCAGATGCACTAGCGTCAATGAGACGAAAAGAGAGTGCGATTCTAACCAGTGCAGCCGACATAATTTGTTCCCTTGATGAAGAACGGCGTTTTACTCAGGTCAATCCGGCCGCTTCCAAACAATGGGGCTATGAAAGTGACGACTTGATTGGCAGGAGGCTTGACCAGCTAGTCGACGAAGCAGATCTCAAAACTACAATCGATCACATCAACACCATAATCGAAACAAAGGGTCATGGTGCTTTTACCAATCGAATTGTGATCGAAAATGGCGAAGAACGTGACTGCGAATGGTCAATAGTCTGGTCAAACGAAGAAAAGTCTCTGATGTGTGTAGTGCACGACATAACAGAGCGCAAACAAATAGACCAAATGAAGCGCGATTTCGTAGCTATGGTCAGCCACGATTTACGCACTCCCCTTACATCCATTCAGATGGTCCATTCTTTATTGGCTGCAGGTGCTTACGGAGACTTGAATGACGATGGCAAAGAAAGCGTCCAAGGAGCGCAAGACAGCTGCGATCGTCTTATCACTTTAGTGAACGACCTGCTCGACCTTGAGCGTATGGAATCGGGCCGAATGGACTTGTCTCTTGATTCAATTCCACTGAGCGACATCATCAAGCCTTCAATCAATATGGTTGCCAATGCCATCAAACAAAAGAAGATCGAATTGATTTTAGATAGCTCTATTGATCCAGTGGTAAGAGCGGACAAAGAAAGAATGATTCAAGTCCTAATCAACTTAATTGCCAACGCTGTCAAATTCTCTCCAGAAAATTCCACGCTTCAAATCACCAGCGATAGCGATGATAAATTTGCCATTGTTAGAGTCAAGGATGAAGGCAGAGGGGTTCCGGAAAGCATGCGCTCCTCAATCTTCGAACGTTTCAAACAAGTCAAAAAGTCCGATTCTAAAGAACGAAAAGGCAGCGGTCTTGGACTAGCTATCTCCAAGGCAATTGTCGAACTACACGGCGGCCAAATTGGTGTGGAACCAGTCGAAGGCAAGGGAAGCACCTTCTTCTTCAGCCTTCCTATCGCCGACAAAAAAAATCCTGAGCAAACATAAGATATTATTGTTGCGGACTACTATTGAGCATTCCTTGTGGCGAAGATTCTCATTATCGAAGACGATGTGCAGCTGTCCAAGCTCGTGCGTGATTGGCTGAAACTGGAAAGGCATGAGGTCGAGGTCGTCAACGACGGTCAAGAAGGTCTCAATCGCCTAAAAGCGTACGAATACGACCTTATTGTCCTCGATCTTGAATTACCGGTCATTGGTGGGATGGAAATACTGCGTGAATTTCGCGCCAGCGGCAAGAAAACGCCTGTACTAATCCTTACCGGACGCACCACAATAGACGACAAGGAAGTCGGTCTCGACTCCGGAGCAGACGACTACCTTACCAAACCATTTCACGCAAAAGAATTAACCGCTCGTATTCGCGCTCTTATGCGCCGCGTAGGCGGACAAATGGGCACCGTACTAAGATCCGGCCCCATCGAGCTTGACCGCGCCGCTTTCACAGTAAAACGCGCAGGTGAGGAAATAAAATTAGTTCCAAAAGAATTTGCGCTCCTAGAATTCCTAATGCGCAACCCAGGAACAGTATTTCCACCCGAAGCTCTTCTCAATCGTGTCTGGTCGAACGAATCGGACGCCACCGTAGAAGCACTCACTACTTGCATCAAACGCTTGCGAAAAAAACTTGACACCGAAGGACAAGAATCAATAATCCGCAACGTGCACGGCGTCGGATACGGACTTCGCGCCGACCTTACCACCTAAAGCAGAACATAAGAGGTCTAGAAAAAAGACCGTTAACGGTCTTTTTTCTAGACCCCAACCATTAATTGCAGAAATTCATAGTTGTCAGCAAGAATTTCGTTTGAACTTTTTGTTCTCTCAACTCGTATTAACAGATATGAGTTCGAAAAGAGCGTTTCGAAATGACACATACAGAGCGATCACAAGCAAATTGGATCATGGCAATTCATGCTATGCCAGAGATCCACGCAAAACTTGGATCAGAATTGGATTGCGAGCAAGTTGTTATGTCAGCTCTAGCAACCAGAAAGTACATTTACTGTAAACGTCGAGATTGTGGACACAAGAACACAATTCCAATACCAACTGTGCGTACTTTCACCTGCGAAAAATGTTGCAAGGAAATTTCGATCACAGCAAAGACAAACTTTCATGGTGCACAAAAATTCAAACCTCGCCTCATGATCATAGAATTTCAAGAGCGAGGCATAACTCTTAGTGCTAATCAGTTAGCCAAACTCGCCGATGTATCAACAGACACGATCAATAGAATTCAGAAGCGAATGGCAATTGCTGCTGCCAATGAGATAGAAAAACTCGCGATAGAAATTCCGACAGTATTGTGTACAAATGCAATTGGAAGACGTACGAAAAAGACACCTGCGGATGAGCCACCAGTTAGCGAAGAATTTGATCTTCAACGAAGAATTCAAGCAAATGAAAGCAACTTTTCAAATAGTCGTCCTGAGCTAACAGAACTAGAAGAAGCTGTGTTCCATGAATTGTCAGACGAACCTAAATCCTTCGACCAACTATTCGAAACAACCAGAATGAGCGCATCTTCGCTAGGTGCAGCGTTAATGACGCTTGAATTGAAGGGTTGCCTGGAAAGGCATACTGGAGATCGCTTCACACTTGCAGACAGCATGCAACTATCCATCACCATATTTGAAAGTGATTCCTCTGGAGCAAAGAGCGCAGAAGGTGTTGCACGATATTTAGTCAACTTCGTCAAAGACTACTTTCAAGCAATAGGAAGAAAGAATTTGCAGTTGTATTCAGTCTTAGACTGGTTTTGCAAGGATCGAACGCACTGGTCGCCTGGCTCTCTACTTGAATTTTGTGCTGCAAGTCGGCAGGTCACCTATGAAGAAATTCTAGACTACGTCACTCCATTAACATTCTTTGTAATTCCGGAACCCGACACTTCCTAGCAAAAAGGGTCTGCCAAAGCAAACCCTTCAAGACTTCAATTCAAAACAGATTATAGGGTTGCTTCCAAACCAGTCGGATGCTTCCTTGTGATGTTGAAGCGTTTGCTAACGACATCCCAATCTACGTTCTTCATAAATGCATCGAGATATTTGGCGCGGTCGATGCCATAGTCAACCATGTAGGCATGCTCATAAACATCAAGTACTAGAAGCGGCACAAAGTTCGCTGGTGAGCCGATATTGTGAGTATCCAATCCAAAGGAATCGATAAATCCTCCGCGTGTATTGAAGCCTATTACGACCCATCCACGCACACTCTTGCCTGCTGCTTTTAGGAAATCGTTGAATTTACCAATATTACCCCAACGCTCTTCGATAGCTGATTTCAGGTCGCCAGTTGGCTCGCCACCTTTGCCGCCAAGGTTTCCGAAATAAAACTCGTGATAGATGACACCATTAACTGCAAAACTCTGCTCAACAAGCATTTCGCGTACTGCTGAATAGGTGGCATTTGCAGATGCCAATTCAACATCTTTCAGTTTGCTGCGCAGTTCATTCGACTTTCCGATGTATCCCTTGTACAGCTTCAAATGCTGTTCGATTTGGCTTGCTGAAAGCCCATCCAATTTCCCCTGCAGACCAGAAAAATCTTTCGCTACATAGGGCTCGCCGCCAGATGCGGCAGGTGTGCTTGTGCCGCCTGCAGCAGCGAATGCGGGAGAGACGAGCGCTCCTGCGGCCGCCACAGCTCCCATCGTCAAAACCTCTCTTCTCGTGAGTAGTCCCGCTTTGGATACTTCGTAGTTACCAATTATTTCCTTCTCTGACTTTCCTGCCATACCGCCTCCTGTTGATAACTCAATTCTTCTCTTGCGCGCCGAGCTGAAAATACAAAACCAGTATGTATTAATTCAGAGCCAAATTTAGCTTAATTGCTGCTTTCAAGAAGCGCTCTCCAAGGCGAAAAGCGCTACCCTTACAAGACGCCTCATTTGAGTTTTTCAGCTTAACACATTGGCTCTACATTAAGCCCGCCGCATAACGCAAAGAGTAATTACAATGACCTCCACGAAGCCTACCCCTGCAATGAACGAAGAAAAAAGAGAAACCACGTCGCTGGCTCAACCCAGCGCCAGCTATAGCCTCACTTTGAGGCTAAAAATAACAAATCGTCCAGGTATGCTTGGCAAGGTTGCATCGGTAATTGGCGAAGTTGGCGGAGACATTGGGGCCATCGATATTCAGGGTGTGGAAAAGGGGCACATCATTCGCGACATTACAGTCAATGTTCGTGATTCAGAACATGGTGAAGAGCTGGTCAAGACGCTCAATACCGTAGATGGCATTCAAGTCATCAACGTGTCTGACAGAACATTCCTTATGCATCTCGGTGGAAAAATTCGCATCGCAAACAAAGTTCCACTGGCCACGCGAGACGATCTCTCCATGGCTTATACGCCAGGTGTAGCCAGAGTCTGCATGGCCATTCATCACGAACCGGAGAATGCATATAAGTTAACAATCAAACGCAATTCAGTCGCCGTTGTTTCAGATGGTACCGCGGTACTAGGACTGGGCAATATTGGGCCGAAAGCAGCAATGCCAGTCATGGAAGGCAAAGCTATGCTCTTCAAGGAATTCGGAAAAATCGATGCTTATCCGATTTGTCTAGACACTCAAGACACAGAAGAAATCATCAAAGCAGTCAAATATATTGCCCCCGGATTTGGTGGCATCAATTTGGAAGACATCTCGGCACCCAGATGCTTTGAGATCGAAGCTCGCCTCAAAAAAGAGTTAGACATCCCTGTTTTCCACGACGATCAGCACGGTACTGCGGTGGTTGTTTTGGCGGCGCTCATCAATGCATTGAAGATTGTTGATAAAAAAATGGAGAACCTGAAAGTGATCGTCAGCGGTGTCGGTGCTGCCGGCGTTGCATGTTCGAAGATTTTGATGTCTGCAGGAGTCAAGAACATCACTGGTTTTGACCGCTCTGGCGCCATCTACAAAGGTCGCACTGAAAACATGAACGGTATGAAGGAGTGGTTTGCGGATCATACAAACCCTGAGTTGTTGAAGGGCTCGCTCAAAGAAGCGATGAAAGGGGCCGATTTGTATCTCGGTCTTTCAGGACCAGGAACAGTGAAAGCCGACTACCTTAAAGACATGGCTAAAGATGCGATCGTCTTTGCGATGGCAAACCCTGTTCCGGAAATCATGCCAGAAGAAGCACTGCCGCATGTTCGAATTATGGCGACCGGTCGTTCAGACTACCCAAATCAAATAAATAACGTCCTCTGTTTTCCCGGTATTTTCAGAGGAGCTCTAGATTGCCATGCCACAGACATCAATGAAGAAATGAAGTTGGCCGCCGCTCAGGCGATTGCTTCGGTCATAAAGGATAATGAACTCCATGAAGATTACATCGTGCCTGGAGTCTTCAACCAAGCAATTGCGCCATCAGTTGCAAAAGCTGTCGTCGAAGCTGCCAACAAAACCGGTGTTGCTCGCAAATACAAAGAGAGTTTAATACCCATCCCCGATGAGCCGATCGAAGCGTAACGAAGCGGTAGTCTCTTGACGTAGTAATCCTATAAGCTTAAGCTGGCATTATGGTCTAAGCTAATCATAGTTGTGTTTTATGAGGCTGTTGGCGATGAGTGACGTCGAGCGAAGAAGAAAGCAGCGCGAATACGAAGCGATGCTTCGCGAAGATAAAGAGCGCGAAGAGCGCAAGAAAAAAGAAGCGCGCGAACGCATGCGGCAAAAGCAAGATATGGACCGTGCGCGCATTTTAGAAATGGCAGCATCAAAACAAAAAGAACGTCGAGACTTCGACCAAAAAGCAATTGAAGCAAAGCAGGATGCTTACATAAAAGAACTGGAGCGTCAAAAGAGAATCGAATACCGCATATTCAATAATCTTCCGCCAGATCCGGAAGATGAGCTACCAATCGAAAGCTGATTCAACCTTTCTGGATTCTATATAGCCTTATCTGGGCTGGCTCTACAGTAGCCAGCCCTTCTTTTACGGCTTCTTCCAGAAAAGGCAGGAATTTTTCGATTTTATCCAGAGAGTCGATAATTTCCACAATGATCGGTAGATTCGCAGAGATATCGAGAATTTTGCTTGAGTGCATCTGGCTATGCGCACCGAATCCAGCAATTCCTCGTAAGGCAGTCCCGCCTGCAAGACCTTCTTGCTTCGCCTTCTTCAAGATCCACTCATATAAGGGCACACCCTGATGTTTATCGGTTTCACCGACAAAAACCCTCAATACCTGCCCATCAGATCCAAACATCGCTAACCTCCATGCACGAGCCTGGCCACAACAACCCCTAGCCAGACTAGCATTAGCCCAATACCAACCTGTCCTACCGCGTTTGCAACTGCATAAACCAACTCGCCATCTCTTATCAGCTGGAAAGTCTCAATTCCGAAACTTGAAAACGTTGTGAATCCGCCAAGTAATCCCACAAACACAAACAAACGCCT
>DTSE01000173.1 GCA_012965515.1 Candidatus Melainabacteria bacterium
TTTTCCATCCGTGGCACAAAATAATATGGAGCCAGCGCTATCGGCAGCTGCGCTCGACATGATTGGTGGAGTGCTCGGATCTCACCAGAAGTACAATGACGCAATTCCATACTTCCGACGAGCGCGTGACCTGTATTACGAGAAGCGGGATATCTACCCGGGTTCGGTGGTGGCAACTTCTAACAATCTTGCTTTGCTTTTGATGAAACAAGGAAAGTATGCAGAAGCGATTCGCGTATTGGAAAAAGCGGAACCGTCGGCAAACGCACCGACTTTCGGCGCGCCTAAATTCAAACAAGTTCTTTACGACCGTCTAGCGATACTTTCTGAGAAAACAGGCGATAAGGCTGCAGCAGAGCGCTATCGGAAGAAGTTCAATGAGTCACTGGCGCGGTAGGTTTGAACTCTTCTGGCAGTAGTTAGCGGCGTGTGGCTGCGTTCTAGGAATGATTGGATTGACGTAAGTTCAAACCCCTGAAATGAAAGAAACCCGTGCTGTTCCAACCACGGCAGCACGGGTCCCTTTTTCGAAGCAACTTTTGCTATTTGGTTGAAACTACCAGTTGCTTGTCTACACTTTTGGGTGTTTCGCTTTCGAATTGTGCTTCTTCCGTCGAGCCTTTGAGCGCGGAGGTTGAAGCGGCACCGCCCGAGATGGTCATAAGGACTTGGTCGAAATAACCAGTTCCCACTTCTCTTTGGTGGCGCACTGCGGTGTAACCGAGTGGTTGCGATGCGAATTCTTCTTCTTGCAATTCGACATATGCAGGCATGCCTTCGCGTGCGTAGCCGTGTGCGAGGTTGAACATGCTCATGTTGGTCGCATGCCAGCCTGCAAGGGTGATGAATTGATATTTGTATCCGAGGTCTCCGAGTGTTTCGTTGAACTTGGCGATTGTCTTGTCGTCCAGGTTTTGCTTCCAGTTGAATGAAGGTGAGCAATTGTAGGCGAGCATTTTGCCGGGGAATTTTTCGTGAATTGCTGCTGCGAATTCTTTTGCTTCGCCAAGATCTGGTTTTGAAGATTCATACCAGACAAGGTCAGCAAAGGGCGCGTAGGCGAGACCGCGTGCGATGACCGCCTCAATGCCGTTTTTCACTTGGTAGTATCCTTCCAGTGTGCGCTTGCCCTGGATGAATTGTTGATCGACTGGATCAATGTCTGACGTGAGCAGCGTTGCGTCCAGCGCATCGGTTCTGGCAACGATGATGCTTGGAACGTCGAGCACGTCGGCAGCCAGTCTTGCAGCGGTCAGGGTTCTCACGAATTGAGAAGTGGGCACCAAAACTTTGCCGCCCAAGTGACCGCATTTCTTTTCAGATGCGAGTTGATCTTCGAAGTGAACTCCGGAAGCACCTGCTTCGATCATGCTCTTCATCAGTTCGAAGGCGTGAACGGGTCCGCCGAATCCGGCTTCTGCATCAGCCATGATCGGGACGAACCAATTGCGTTCCGACTTTCCTTCTGAAGATTCAATTTGATCTGCGCGGAGGAGAGCGCTGTTCAAGCGCTTTACCAATTCGGGAACACTGTTGGATGGATAGAGACTTTGATCGGGGTAGGTTTGTTTGGAAACGTTTGCATCGGCTGCAACTTGCCAGCCGCTCAGGTAGATGGACTTTAAGCCCGCTTTGACCATTTGTACGGCTTGCGAACCATTCATCGCGCCGAGGGCGACGATGTGGTGCTCGTTGTTCAGAAGATTCCAAAAATGGCGAGCGCCGACTTTGGCAAGTGTGTGTTCGATGTCTATTGATGGACGCAGTTTTACAACATCCAGAGCAGAGTAGTTTCTCGTAATCCCGGCCCAGCGGGGGTTCGTTTGCCAGGCATCGTTCAGTTTGAGCGCTTGCTCTGCTTTGGATTGTTGCATCTCAGTATCCTCGGAGTGTGGGAGAAAATGGTTGGAATTTTTTTGTAGCCGCGCATTGCATGCGCATTTTGAATTTAGAAATCGGGCGCATGCAATGCGCCCCCACGCTAGTCGTTTAGGTATGCGTATGCGGGGATGGTGAGGAAGTCTTTGAACTCTTTGTTCAAGACCAAATCATCTAGAATCTTTTCGGCATCTGCGTAGCGATTGCCTTCTGCAACTGCAAGCTTTGAAAGCAGTTCTTTTTTCAGTTCGTTGTAAAGCGCTTCAGTGACCGGTTCGCCGTCGTCCATGGTCACGGACGATGAAATCCATTGCCACAATTGGGCTCGCGAAATCTCGGCCGTAGCGGCGTCTTCCATCAGATTGTGAATGCCTGCCGCACCAATACCGCGCAACCATGATTCGATGTACTGCAGCCCAACATCAATGTTGTTTGAAACACCTTGGCGCGTCACTTTTGCACCTTCGATTTTTGTATTCAACAAATCTTTGGCTGAGGTTTCGAAATCGGTTCTCAAATTATGCTTCTGGTTCATTCGGTCGCCGAGCGCATCGTCGAAGACTGAGCGTGCGACTGCCACGAGGTCCGGGTGCGCCACCCAGGTTCCATCGAATCCGTCTCCGGCTTCGCGAGTTTTGTCCTCGGTCACTTTCGCAAATGCTTGAGCGTTAATCTCCGCGTCCTTTCTGCTTGGGATGAACGCAGCCATACCGCCGATCGCGTGTGCTCCTCGCTTGTGGCAAGTTTTTACTAGAAGCTGCGCATACGCTCGCATAAAAGGAACAGCCATTGTCACTTGTGAGCGATCGGGCAGGACGAAGTCTTTGTGTTCTCTCGTCTTCTTGATCAGGCTGAAGATGTAGTCCCAGCGCCCGGCGTTGAGCGCGGCCGCGTGTTCTTTCAGTTCAAACAAAATCTCTTCCATCTCGAATGCGGCGAGAATTGTTTCGATCAAAACGGTGGCGCGGATGATACCATGCGGGAGCTTCAAATAGTTTTGCGAGTAGATGAAAACGTCGTTCCAAAGCCGTGCTTCTAAGTGGCTTTCCAGCTTCGGCAGATAAAAGTACGGTCCGCTGCCGCGCTTTATCAGTTCTTCGGCGTTGTGGAAAAAATAGAGACCAAAGTCGAACAAAGAAGCTGAGCACGGCTTTCCATTGATTTCCAGATGCTCTTCCACCAGGTGCCAGCCTCGCGGGCGTATAACCAAGGTGGCAGTCTGTTCGTTCAATTTGTATTGCTTTCCTTCCGGGCTATTGAAAGAGAGCGTTTTGCGAACAGCGTCTATGCAGTTTGATTGCCCGTCGATGACGTTTTGCCAGGTGGGAGACAGCGCGTCTTCGAAGTCTGCCATGAAGACTTTGGCGCCGGAATTGAGAGCGTTGATCATCATCTTGCGCTCGACTGGACCGGTAATTTCGACGCGACGATCTCTCAGGTCTAACGCCGCCGGACCAACTTGCCATTCGCTGTTGCGAATCTCCTGCGTTTCGGGCAGAAAATTCGGCAGAACACCGCTGTTGATGGCCTTCTGCCGTTCTGCCCTCAAATGAAGCAGTTCTTCTCGCCTTGCGTTGAAGCGCTCGTGGAGCGCGGCGAGAAATTTCTTTGCTTCCGGTGTGAGGATTCTCTCTACGGATTCAGTCGATGCGCCTTTGACTTTAATGTTTTCCATCAGTACTGCCATCCTTCAGGTCCTCATATAAGGAATAAGTGTTTTGGCTGTCGTCTGCATCTACACCTTTTTACTGGCGGCTCCGACCTGTCTATATATTGATATATTGATTGAAAGGAATCAATACATCATTTTATTAATTTCCCCTTTTTTGACCTTGGCTTTGTGTGCCTCAAAAACTAAAAAGCCTGTGACATGCCTCATTTCGCAACAAATTTGCCCGAATACTTGATAGA
>DTSE01000174.1 GCA_012965515.1 Candidatus Melainabacteria bacterium
CCGGCAAAATTTCCGCAGTCAACGCAAAGCAAGGCGACACAGTGGAAACTGACCACGTAATCATGGAAATCAGCGACTAGGGAAAAGTCGATGGCAGAAGACATGCGAGTAGGAACCGGCTTCGACATCCACCGATTGGTGGAAGGACAACCGCTGGTTTTGGGAGGCGTAACTATTCCCTTTGAAAAGGGACTGGAAGGTCACTCGGACGGAGATGCGCTCACGCACGCCATTGTTGATGCACTCCTCGGTGCTGCCTGCCTGGGGGACATTGGCGTTCACTTTCCTCCCAGCGATGAGAAACACAAAGGCGCCAGTAGCATCGACTTCTTGAAACACGTCATGGATTTGCTTGACGGCAAAATGTTCTTTGTTCAAAACGTCGACGCGACGATTATTTGCGAAGCACCAAAACTGTCTCCGCACTATGAGGCAATGCGCCAGAACTTATCAAAAGCAATGCGCATCTCAATGGAACAGGTGAGCATCAAAAGCAAAACAATGGAACGCATCGGACCTATTGGCGAGGGACTCGCTATCGCATGCCAGGCTGTCGCACTTGTCGAATCACAGATGTAGCCTGGCTTCTGGTTCATAGCTGCAATTTAAGGCAAATCTCGCCTCAAAAAGCGAGAATCAACGCATTCTAGTTTTTCAGCCAATGGCTATATCTAAAACATGTTGCCGACGCATCTATTTGATTAGTCGCAAGTTGAACTTTTTGATTCGCACCTCCGTCCTTACTTACAGGCAGCACCAACTGCGTTGACAAGGAGGGTTGATAGTGAGATTGACGCTTAAATCGATGGAAACAGAGATGCACTCAATATTTTCGAGACTCGATAATCGCATGACAAACCTTGAAACCGAAATGAAGTATCAATTCTCGGAAGTTCATCAGCGCATTGATAGGCTCAGCCTAAGTTTAGAATCTCATAGAAAAGAAACCGATTGTAAGTTCAGGAAAATTGATGAACGCTTCGACCGAGTCGATGAACGCTTTGACAGAATGGATCAACGTTTTAAAGATCTTGAGACCCAATTAGCAAACTTACCGAGCTTAATCATGACTGAAATAACTAGCGGCTTGTATCCCTGGATGAATTTCGTGGAGAGCAAACTCGACAATCACAGCGAAAGGATCAAAAGTCTTGAGAATAATTAGGAATGCTGGTTGCAAACCCGCGCACTAATCTTCTCCAGCTGCCGCATATACGTGTATCCCACACTTAAACTCTGCAAGAACCCACAATAACTGCAATACTGCAGTACGCCTTATAAAAACTCGACCGACGTGCCCAAAGTACGTCGACAATCTTGGGTTCAGACAATGAGTAAAGAATATCAACAGCTGGAAACCTTCCAGCTGACTCGTCCGTGTCCAATCAACATGGAAGGACTTGATCCGACGCAGAAAGAAAACTTCTGTAAGTCCTGCGAGAAAACAGTGTATAACCTCTCGGTCCTTTCAAGCGATGCTGCCGAAGCACTGCTCAACGACAAAGGTCGCAAGGCATGCATTATGTTTGTGCGTACCAATGACGGGAGAATAGTTACCGACAACTGCCCTGAATGGCTGCGCCCGCTGAGGCGAGTGTTCCGCATGTCGGTAGCTATTATTTCAATTACGGCGATCTGGCTTGCAACCTGTCACAGTGCGATTGCGCAAGGTCTTATTGGAGCTGGTACATGCGGTAGGTCCAAAACTCAAGGGATTCAGCAAGCGCCGATTCTCTTCGACGAACGTACCATTTGGATTTCAGGACTTTCACTCGCCGTCGCTTGGTGTACGTGGATAGCGCTGCTGATGAAATCGAAGTCCGAAAACAAAGGCGAGCAAGTGGATCTTTTCAATGCATTTGCGTATCTCACAATAATGGTTATCGTCATTTTTGCTCCGTGCATGCTGCAATATCCCGTGGGTCCAGCCTATTCGTATGACTTGGGAGTGAAGCACTACATGCTTACATTTGCTCCAGCATTAGCTCTTTTTATTACGTTCTGGCTGAGCTTGAAAAAACAAATTAAGACCTTCAGTGTTGAAACCTTCGCTGCAGGACTCGCGCTGTTAGCGATTTCCTCGTCAATTGCCGTACTTCCTTACTTTCCTCAAATTTCTGCTGAGCAATATCAATTCTTTTCGCAGGAAACTGTGCTGCTAACTTTTGCGGTGGCGGTAGCATCGTTTATCGACGATCTCAGAACGAAGCGCGAACAACTCAGTATAGAAACGGTTATCCCGAAGATTATCATTCCGCCTGCCATTGCATTTGTTTGGGGACAAGCACTCATGGATACCACATGGCTTGTTCCAGCTGTCGTCGGCTTATCATCACTGGCAGTCTTCTTCCGCGCACGGCTTTTAGGTATCTTTGCCGGACTCCTTTATGCACCCGCTTTCGTTCGTCTAGTTCCCTTTCTTTTATTCGGCGGCAGCAGCAGCAACAGCGTCGACACCTCAAGCATTCTGAAAGACTTCGGTTACGACTCCATGCGCGATCTTATCCGCTGCAGCGTGGCTCTGGCGCTAGCATTTGCGCTTGCAGTCATCTGGTATCACAAACTGCAAAAGAAGAAGTTGTCCGCAAGAACTCTAGTTTTTCTGCTCTCTGTGCCCTGGATAATCCACCTGGTAGGAACATTCTGTATTAACAATTTCGGAGGGCTGGGAGGCGGAGGGCTCTGAGCTGTTTTCCCTGCGCTCATCTTCTTCCCGGAAGAACATTGTAAATACGGATGATAACGACCGAGAGAAACAACAGAGTTTGTATGGACAGCTTTTCCGTTGCCATAATGTGCCTGTTGAATGTTCAAACGCCGTTCACGCGCTGCATGTAATCTGGAGGAGTGAGTGACTGGCGGAAAAACATATGGAAGAGACGAAAAAAAACATACTAGTATTGGGTGCCAATGGTGGCTTAGGAAGCTCAATTTCCCGCTTGCTGATATCACAGAATTACAACGTAGTACTGGCTGGTAGAAACAAGAGCGGACTGGAATCCTTATCTCAAGAATTGGGGTCGCCTTTCATAGTGTGTGACGCCACTGATTTTGCCAGCATGGCGTCCTGTTTTGAAGACGCAGTGATTACTACCGGGCAATTGGACGGTGTCGTAAACGCAGTTGGGTCGATTCACTTGAAACCTGCGCATACAACCACAGAAGAAGATTGGATGTCGGTGTTGCAGACAAATCTAACATCGAGCTTTGCATGCGTTAAATATGGTGCCAAAAATATGATGTCTAAGGGAGGATCGATTGTACTTGTTGCTTCTGCCGTAGCATCAACAGGAATGCCAAACCACGAAGCCATAGCGGCAGCGAAGGGAGGAGTCGCCGCTCTAGCCCGTTCGGCTGCTGCAACATATGCGCGCCACAACTTAAGAGTAAACTGCGTCAGTCCGGGACTTCTCGCTACTGGGTTAACCAGAGGTATAACCACAAACAAAAATCAGCTGGAAGCTTCTGTTCAATTACACCCGTTAGGAAGAATTGGGGTTCCCGACGATGTTTCACCAGCTATAGAATGGCTCCTTAGTGAGAGAAGCAGCTGGGTAACCGGAGAGATTATTAACATCGATGGAGGTCTGGCCTCGCTGAAAGGAAGAGTGCTAGCGAAGGCGGTTTCATAAAGGAATCCAAATTTCATTGCGGCGCAAGAAAGGAAGAGTCCATGGTGGATTATAAAAGGCTCGCAATTGCTCGCCGGTCGCTTTGAAATTGTGAGATTCTGTCCATCGTGCCAGTTCTTCTTCCTTGGTAGTGCAATTCTTCTCACTGGCAAAACCAGAGAATCGAAGAACGGCGAATCTTCTCGCTGCTATTTCGGTAAGCTTTATCCTTTTGTCCAATGGCTCAGGTAAAGAATCCAGCGAATACTTGGAAGGCAGAAAAAAACTCATCGTCATACTCATGCCAAGTCGCTCAACAGTCACAGGGACAGTCATAGCAATCTTCTCAGACTGCGCTTCTTGCACAACAGGAATTGTCATCGCTATTTTCTTCGATGCTTTGTTCTTGCCAAAAATGTAACCGGCAAGAATTTTAAAAGCATTGTTAGCTGCATCTTCTCCGTTGCCTGCCACCTGAACAGATGCTGCAATCACCTTTGGATAAGATCGCACTTCAAATAACCCTTCTTTCAAATCAATCTTATACAAAGGCTCTTCATAGTGAGTTAAAAGTTCGCTGACCGCGGCAGCACACACGCCAGCAAATCCCAGTGCTGTAATCAGAATCAGAGGTCTCATAAGTGCACCATTAAGCTCAAATGTGTCCCGCAGGTTTCAAGACGAACGACGAAGTTTCAGGTAATTTTCTGCTTGCTCGTGACGCTTCACTTTCGATGAGACGGGGCGATTTGAAGCGTGGGCAACACCAGTCAGCATGCCTGTAAAGACAAACTCATGCAATGGCGTCACAGCAAACCAATACAAAAACCCAAACAATCCTCGAGGCAGAAAGCGAGCAATTTGAACTATCTCAGTCTTGCCGCCTTCGCGAGGAATTATTTGAAACTCCAGCGCAGCCTGTCCCGGCAATTTCATTTCGGCGATGAGAAGCAAGCGTCGTTCGCATTCAACCGACTTGACGCGCCAGAAATCTACCGCATCACCGGTTCTCAGTTCGTCAGGATGTCGTCTTCCGCGCCGAAGGCCAACCCCTCCAGAGAGGGCATCCAGGTATCCTCTGAGTTTCCAGAGCCAATTTGCGTAATACCATCCCGTTGTGCCGCCAATGCGCGCAACCGCTTTCCATGCGTCAGCAGGGGTGCCGTCTATTTCCACTTTGCGAATGTCTTTGTATACTGTCCCGCCGGCCCAGTCGGGGTCACTTGAGTTAAACCACTCTACTGGCGGCAGTTTACCTGCATCCGTCCAGTGACTCTCAATCTTGTGGTGCTGAATTCGGTCAATGGCAATTCTTACGGACTGAGTTGCACTAAGCAATTCCTGGTCGATAAGTTGCTTCACTCTGGACTCCGTACAAACAGCAGGATTTCTCAGCCCTTCGGCCAGAGGTCTGGCAATGTACGCAGGAACAGGGGTAACAAAATTGATCCAGTAAGAACTTAAACGAGGCGTGAAAACAGGTACAGGCACGATCAACGGTACTGGCAGTCCGGCTTCGCGAGCGTAAATTTCCATCAGCTGTCTGTATGTAATGGCTTCAGGTCCGCCAATATCGAATGTCTGATCGTAAGTCTGAGGTTTTAAGAGCGCACCAACCAGGTAGTTCAAAACATTGCGTATCGCGATCGGCTGAGAGGGCGTGGTCACCCAGCGAGGCGTGACCATTATCGGTAAGCGATCAACCAGATATCGCAAGATTTCAAAAGAAGCGCTGCCGGAGCCGATTATCATCGCAGCGCGAAATACAGTGACGGGAAATTTGGCTTTGCGCAAGATCGCTGCAACTTCGGCGCGTGAGCGAAGATGTTTCGAGAGGTTGGTGTCCGTTTCTCCCAATCCACCAAGATAAATCAGCTGCTCGATTCCGTTTTCTTCTCCAACCTGAACCATGTTCTCAGCTGCGAGTCGATCAGCGGCTGCAAAATCGCTATTCTGCGGATTCATTGAATGCATCAAATAGTAGACTGCCGAACAATTACGGACAGCTTTCCTTGTTGACTCTAGATCTTTCAAATCAAGTTCTTGCAGCTCAATTAACTCGTGGTTACTCCAGGCGCGGGTTTTCAGTTTTTCCAGTGATCGACCGGCAGCCCGAACGCGATAGCCTGCACTGAGCAGCAGTGGCACCAGTCTGCAGCCCACATAGCCCGTGGCGCCAATCACAAGAACGACGCGCTCTGATTCAATTTTCTCGCCTTCTGCAGCCATCACGCTTTACTCCCTAATAGCAGGTTACCAAGGAGCGGTGAACGTTAGGTGAACTCTTTTACGTTATCTTGGCCAGGCGTTCGAAGTAGGAGACAAACATCTTCATGCCGCCGGAAGCTTGCTGCCAATCGAAATTTTCATTGATCGCGTGGTAGCCGTGCTCGGGCAGTGAAAGCCCGAGAAATACAATCGGCTTGCCGAGCACTTCTTTCATGCTCACGACAGCTCCGATTGAACCTCCTTCTCGAGTAAATGCCGGATCAACTCCAAAAGCTTCCTTCATTGCTCCCACAGCAGCATCGGCAAAGGGTCCCTTGAACTCGCCAAGGAACGGCTTTAGACTTCCTTCCTTCTCGATTATTACATCGGGAGCTTTCTCTTTGACGAACTTCTCGAACGCTTGATACACCTTTTCAGGATCTTGGTTTGGAACCAAACGCATGCTTATTTTTGCTTCTGCCTGGTGCGGCACGATGGTTTTCACACCAGGTCCCTGGTAGCCGCCAGTGATACCGTGTACTTCAAATGTCGGTTTTGCCCAAATTCTCAGCGAGCCTTCTTTCGCGTTATCGGTACGCAAAGAAATCAGCTCGTGCGCCTTTTTGAAACCATCCACTGTAAATCCTGATTTTACGAATTGACCAGCTTCTTCGTCTGTGGGTTCGTTGGCACCATCGTAAAAGCCTGGGATGTGCACATTGCCGGTCTTAGCGTCGTAGCATTGATCGATCAATTGGCAAAGTTCTCCGATCGGGTTTCTCGCCAATCCGCCTGTAAGCCCAGAGTGAACATCTTTCATTCCGGTCTTCAATTTCAACAAAACGCCTTGCAGTCCGCGCAATCCATAGGGTATTGCTGGACGCTCACGCGAAACCCAGATGGTGTCGGAAATTACAATAGAATCCGTTGTCAGTTTGTCCTTGTTCTGCTTCAAAAACTCCTCAAAGGACGGACTGCCGATCTCTTCTTCCAATTCCCAGACGAATTTTACGTTGATGGCAATGTTGTTCTTATGCGCATAGTTTGCGGCATAGAGAACAGACAATGCCGGTCCTTTGTCGTCGGTCGAGCCGCGACCGCGATAGGTATCACCGTCGATAGACATGGAAAAGGGTTCCGACTTCCATTCAGCGGCATCTGCGGGTTGGACGTCGAGGTGGTTGTACACAAGAACGGTCGGATTCGCTTTGTCAGTGATAAACGAACCGACAACGACAGGATTTCCTTTGGTTTGAACAATTTCCGCTTCACCGCCCATTCGTTTGATAAGTGCAGCTGCACTGTCGGCGGTGCGCAAAATCTCCTGCTTGCGTTCGGGATCCATTGAAACACCGGCAAGGTCGACCAGTGATTTCAGATCGGCTTCAAACCCTTTGCGCGAATCAGAGATGTACTGCGCAAGATCCGTTTTGCTATCCACAGGCATAGATATTCTCCCAATCGTCACGTTTGCAGCGCACAGTTCCAGCCTGTCCGAAGAGTATCGGACGGAGCACCGGCAAACAGGCAGCCGGGCGTGCGTGCTCATTTGAGTCCAAGACGGATATGGTGGACCATAGCGTCCGAGATTTCAATGATTGACAATTATGCGAAAGACTACGATACCGGCAGACTCAGCGAACTTGATTAAGCAACGATTGCCGAGGGAGCGAGCGGATTTTGCTTTTTGGCAGGCAAAGCTTTGTCGAGATCGGCGAAAACTTCGGAAACCTTGAAGTAGCCTTCCATTCTGTAGGTTTCAGTCAGTTGGTCGGTGCGTGGAGCAATTACCGAGATGGTCGGGTAATCGGTCAGCTTCAAGTGGCTGGCCATGCGGCGAGCGTATTCATCTTCTGTGGGCTTGCCGACAACGAAAACAGCACGATCAGAAAGTCTGGACATCAAATTGTCTTTGTCAGCCTTCATTTCTTGGATTTGCTTGTTGAAGAGCGGCGAGCTGTTGTCTCCGAACACGACTACTAAGGGCTTCTCGTTTTCTACTGCTTCAACAAAAGCATCAAGAGAATTCTCGCGCCACGAAACTGCACGCTGTTCAATACCTCTTTCCAGTCTGTTATTTACTGCGTCTCTGACTCTCGGAACATTGGTTGCGACTTCGGTTTTGTAGTTGATGGGCTCAACAACGAGCGAAGTGTCGGAAGATTGATCGTTCAGATATCTGAAATTATCCGGTGACTTTACTTGTGGTCCGGTCGGAGCAAAATATTGAGCAGTAATAGTATTGCCGTTGACTTGGCGCTTGTTCTCGTAAAGGTTCGGAACGTCTTGATTAGCGCCTTTGTATTGACGAGGTCCGGCTTCGCAGGTCATGGAAGTGGAGGAGGCATTGCAGCTTCCGCCGTCCGGATTCATAACAGAATCGCGTTTGGAATAACCCCAGGCGCGGCTTAGACCGAGCGGCTGACGGGGGTTGAAGTCGACGTTTTCGGCCATGGCAAAACGCGTGAAAGGCAAGAATGCTGTTTCCGGCGTGATTTGCTGATTGCCGCTGGTGGTCTTTTCGGTACGTGGAGCCCAGGCATCCGAGACGTTAGCATGAAGAGACTGTCCATCGTTGGTACGAAGGTCCGAAGACTGCTCGGGCGACGGAGTGTTCGCGCCGCGAGCGGACTCTAGTAAGCTCATTAAGTTTCCTCCGGGGTGGCCGGCACAGGATGAGAAAGTGATGGTTGGAACCGCAACACAGGTATCTAGCCAACTGCGGTATGTCTCTGGACATTAAACGGGGACATTTAATCTAAATCCGTGACGAAAAGTAAAACACCCACAGGCTGGCGTTTCTGGCGAAGCGGAGAGGCAGCATGGTGAGAAGCTAAAGCACTGACGCTTTAACTTCTCCCGGAATAATAGGTTTTGCCGTTATTTTTCAGTCGGTACTGGTGCCCGGTCATTCAAAGTCAGGTTCAGACCACGCGATTCCAGTTCTGCAAGGAACAATTTCACGGGCACCCACTCTTCCTGACGCAAAACACCGCGCTCTTTAATGTCGCCGCGGGCGATCATTTGGGCGATGATGGATGCAGGGAAGGCGGTCATGCGCATCATTGCAGAGAGGCGCTCAGCCTGGTCAGAAAATTCGATGCCTTCCCAGACCAATTGCCTGGGCTCTTTATCTTTCACGCCTGTGACGGTCACGCGCAGAATAACCGCGTCTGGCTCGTCTTTGGCAAGTTTTCCATCGAGTAGGTGCATCAAAAGTTCGCGGGGAACGACTTTGCCGCCCTTAAGTTTGACCTGCTCCTTGCTCATCAAACCAAGTTCTTTCAATAGGGTTAGCTGTTCGCAGTGACCTTTATAGCGAATGGTTTTGTAGTCGAGATGTTGGATTTTGCCTTCGTATGTCTTGGGCAAAGTGGAAATACCGCCCGATGTCGTGAAGGCCTCCAGCACGCCAAATGGTTTCGGGAATTCAATTTTCTCGCATTCGGACAATGACGGAACCTGCAACATACGCCCGTCGCGAATCAAAGTCACATCTTCAGCGTACTCATTGATCAAACCCTCCAATGCGAATACATGGCTGTATCCCATGAAGTTTTCGCTATCGACCGGCAAACCGCCAACACGGATGCGAATCTCATAAAGTTCATCGAAACTGTCGGCCGCAGCAACAGCCAATATTGATACCAACCCTGGTGCCAAGCCTAAATCAGGAATGATGGTTATTTTCCGTTCTTTTGCCAATTCATTGAGCAAGAAGGTCTTCTGAACGACATCTTCATTGCCACCCAGATCAACGAAATGTGTTTTTGCTTCGAGTGCGGCTTTTGCCAATTCGTAGTTGTTTTCATATGGAACACAGCTGATGGCGACATCTACGCTCTTCATCAGGGCGATTACATCACTTTCCTTAGTGATATCCAGTTCGACCGGGACGATCTTGGGGTCATTAAGCCTCTCAACGGCACCCTTCACGCTCTTGGCGTCTTTGTCGGCGACGACTACTTTCTCGACCTTCGGACTTCTGATCAGGTCGTAAACTGCCGCGTAGCCCATACGTCCTGCGCCAAGCACCAGAAATTTCACGTTCGTCACCTCAATTGCCCAAGAACTCAAACGCCAATAAATGATTGCTTACTGAAACCGTAAACACATCAATATATAGAGACTCGCAAATCATACTACAGCGACTCAAAGCGGTCGATAAAAGTCCCGTTTTAATGAACTGAGCGCCGTTTGCCGCCATCAATACAGATTGTCTGACCGGTCACGTATTGCGCTTGCTTAGAGGCGAGAAAGGCTGCCACCGTGCCGAACTCGTCGGCATCTCCTAGCCGCTTTGCCGGAATAGATGCGACGTAATCCGCCATGTAGTCTTCCTTTGACTGACCAGTCATCTGGCGCCGCGACTCCATAAGTTCGTCCGTACGGGCGGTTTGAATCAATCCTGGTGCTAAACAATTGACCGTAATCCCGTCTGCCGCCACTTCATCAGAAAGAGTTTTCAACATGGCGGTGACTGCCGAGCGAATACCATTTGACAAGGCTAGATTGGCAATCGGCTCAATTACAGAAA
The DNA here is from genome assembly GCA_012965515.1 of Candidatus Melainabacteria bacterium. Taxonomy (GTDB): domain Bacteria; phylum Cyanobacteriota; class Vampirovibrionia; order Obscuribacterales; family Obscuribacteraceae; genus QKMZ01. The sequence continues at coordinate 10,357 of DTSE01000174.1, forward strand.
GAGACGTTACCGTAATGATGCGCCCCCACTTTCTTCCTTTCATCCCCGGCAAAAACGCTTGATTGAGATCCACGATCGGCAGGAAAAGCTTTTCAAAAGCCTCTTGCCAGTCCCCGGAACTAGTCGCTTGAGCAGCTTGGGCCTTGGGTCCGCCGACATTATGGATGAGGATATCCGGACCACCCGATTTCTCAAGAGTGAACTCGATAAGTTTCTTTCTGTCAGCCTCGACGCTTAGATCTCCGGCAAGACAATCAACTTTCACATTGGCAAGCTTTCGGATGGCTTCGGCCGCTTGATTGAGTTTTTGCTCATCCCGAGCGCTGATGGTCAGGTTCACCCCCTCTTCGGCCAGGGCTTTAGCTATGGCAAAACCTAAGCCACGCGACGCCGCACACACTAAAGCGTGCTTGCCTTTAATTCCAAAATCCATAAATTTGAACGCCTCTGCTTTCTATCTATATCTTGTACTTGTAAGAAATCGTCTTCGCTTCCGAGAAGAACTCGAGACTGTATCTGCCGCCTTCGCGACCAACGCCGGAAGACTTCATGCCGCCAAAAGGCGTGCGCAAGTCGCGGGCGAACCAGCAATTGACCCATACCAAACCAGTTCTAATTCCATTGGACATGCGATAGCAACGGTCCACATCTTTGCTGAAGACTGAAGCAGAAAGCCCATAAGGAGAGTCGTTGACCATCTTCAGCACTTCTTCTTCTTTGCTGAATTGCACCACAGGCAGTACCGGTCCAAAAATCTCCTCATGAATCAATTTCGAATTGTCGGGCAAATCGCAAAACACCGAAGGGGAGAGAAAATACCCTTCTCCCAGTTCTTTGATGCGCTTGCCGCCGGTCATCAGCTTGCCTTCCTTGCCGCCGATTTCCAAATAGCTTTCGACCTTATCCAGGTGTTCCTTGCTGATCAGTGCGCCCATCTGAGTTATGTCTTTGGTGGGATCGCCGACTCTAATTGCTTTGACACGTTGCAAAACTTTGTCCACGACTTCTTTCTTGACGCCTTCCTCGACGAAAAGACGCGAGCCCGCCAAACAAATCTGCCCTTGATTACGATATGCAGCTCTAACTGCAGTTTCCACGGCTTCGTCGATATCGGCATCGGCAAAAATGACTGTGGCGCCTTTGCCGCCCAATTCAAAAGAAACCTTCTTAAGAGTGGCGGAAGCAGCAGCCATAATCGCGCGTCCGGTTCCGGTTTCACCCGTGAATGAAATAGCGCGCACATCAGGGTGACGAGTCAGTGCTTCGCCTGCACTATCGGCGCCCAAACCGTGCACGATGTTCAAAACACCCTTGGGCAGCCCGGCCAGAGAAACAATGTCGGCAAGAAGAAATGCCGTGTAAGGAGTCCACTCGGCCGGTTTCAAAACAATCGTATTGCCCATCGCCAGGCAAGGCGCGATTTTCCAAGTCGCCAGATAGAGAGGCAGATTCCAGGGAGTAATCAAACCGACGACACCGAGCGGCTCGCGCGAGACGATATGTTTTTCGCCGGGCGCGGATGTGAAAACTTCATCGCCAAGCGATTGTGCGTAATCGGAGAAGAAGTGGAAATTTTGCGCGGAGCGCGGAATGTCTCCGGTCAAACTTTCGGTGATTGGTTTACCGGTATCGAGTGTCTCAGCCTGAGCCAGTTCTTCTTTGCGAGACAGGATCAAATCACCGATGCGGCGCAAAATCTCACAACGCTCTTTCATCGACATGCGCGGCCACGGTCCGTTTTCAAAAGCGTCTTTAGCTGCCGCTACCGCCTGGTCGATCTCCTCCTTGCCACCGAGTGCAACAGTCGCGTGAACTTCACCTGTAGCCGGGTTGAATGAATCGAAGCTCTGGCCCGACTTGGAGCCGACATAATCGCCACCGATGAAATGGTGGAGGTGTCTGACTTTTCGCTTCACTTGTGTAGTCACACTCTATTCCTCGTGCTTAATGCTTGCAATGTTGGTTTTCAAAATTAAAAGCTTGCCGCTCCGGAATCAAGCCGAGAGCTGGGAGGAGCGCATCCTTCAACGGGTTCACGCGCCATCGCAATAGCCTTGATCTCTATGTAATTACGTCCCGGCAGGTCGGCAACCGCCACTGTCGTGCGTGCCGGTGGGCATTCTGATGTGAAGTGTTTGCCCCAGACCTTGTTGTATTTATCGAAGTCATCCATCGACTTGAGAAAGACGGTTGCGTCGATTACATCGGATAGAGAAAGTCCGGCAGAATCGAGAACAGAAGCAAGGTTTTTCAGAACGCCTTCGGTTTGCACTTCAATGTCGTAGGCCGTTACCTTGCCATCGGCATCAAGTGTAATTCCCGCTTCAATGCCGGTTTGCGCATCGCGGCAGCCCTGCCCGGCAACAAACACGAGTTGACCTACTTGCACTGCATGCGAGTAAGAACCAAGTGCCTTGGGTGCACGGCTTTCCGGATTGATTTGCTTGCGGGCAATAGATTGCGTCGCCGTCATGAACATCACTCCGTATAGATATGAGGCTCTAAATAGTACCAGAGCTGGAGCTTTGTATAATATGCAACGTCTATGACTTACTCGATAATTGACATCTCACAGCCAGTCTCCAGCAAAACAGCGTGCTTTCCTGGCGACACGCCATTCAGTCGCCAGGTCACTTTGCGACTGGAGGACGGTGCCACAGTCAACTTGACGTCCTTTACGATGTCGCCGCATGTCGGCACGCACGCCGACGCGCCCAGCCACATACGTGGGCACATGGATGATACAGACGGAATGGCCTCGGGCATGCCGCTCCTTCCTTATATAGGCCCCTGCGCTGTGCTTGATGTTTCACCCTTGAGCGAAGGAATTACCAAGGAACATTTTGAAAAAGCCGCCAGCCGTTTCCA